>CATEMS010000181.1 GCA_949507465.1 Flavobacteriaceae bacterium | reverse complement strand
GGGCCTCTGTTGCAGTGTAAGTTTCGTTTTGATGAATAACCTCTAAGGTATAGGTACTCCCTAAAACAGGTAAAAAAGGTGCTGTATAGATTCCATTTTCTGTGTGATTAAAACTATAATAATCACCAGTACTACTGGTTATGGAAACCAATGCATCGGTAACGGGTGGTAAATCATTATCAAAAAATGGCGCGGTTTTCGAGAGTTTAACTACCGCATTGGATGTTCCATTTTTTTCAACATTTACGCTAGCCTCTATGACCAGTTTTGGCTGGCTATTTTGCAGATTTATATCAATAACTTCTTCACAAGCGCTTAGAAGTAGCGTTACTAGAAATAAAAGAATATATTTTTTCATTGCCTAAAATTTAAAATTATAAGTAATGGCCGGAATAATACCAAAAATAGAAAGTCTAACCGCCTCATTTTTTCCAGTGTCTATGTTTTCTCTAAAAGATACAGAAGCAGCATTTTTTCTATTGTATAGGTTGTAAATACTAAAAACAACCTCGTCACTCCAACGTTTTTCTTCTTTTTGTTTAAATTTCCAAGTGACTGAAATATCTAAATGATGAAAGCTTTCCAATCTACTTGCATTTCTTTGTTCATACACAGGAACTAATTGTCCTTGGTACTCATACTGTCCTACAGGAAATGTGGCAGGGCGTCCAGTTTGGAATATGAAATTAGCACCTAAAAACCATTTTTCACTGAGTTTATACTGAGCCGTTAGTGATAAATCATGTGTTCTGTCCCAAGCCGTGTTGTACCATTGTCCGTTGTTGATACCTGTCTCTATTTGGGTTCTTCCTGGTGTTCTTTGTTCTGATTTTGAAAGCGTATATGCAAACCAGCCTTGGAGGTTCCCTTTGGTTTTTCTAAGTAAAAGCTCTAAACCATATGCTCTTGTCTGACCACTTAAAACCACCTGCTCTATGGCATCATTTGCAATTAAATCTGCATCATCTACATAGTCAATTCTGTTTTTCACCTCTTTGTAGTAGACTTCTGCCTCTAGGGAGAAGTTCTCAAAACGTTTAAAATAACCAACAGCAAATTGATCTCCTAGTTGGGGTTCTATAAATTGGCCACTTGGAGCGTAAATATCAAAAGGGGTCGGGGAGGATGTATTGCTTATTAAATGGATGTACTGTGCTGTTCTGTTAAAACTTGTTTTTACAGAAGCACTCTCAGATAGTTGATACGCCAGGGATATCCTGGGTTCTAGGTTTAAAAAGGATTTTATTGATCTGTCTCTTGCAACAGCAATTGTATCTGTTGGAGTGGCTTTTTGATAGACACCTAAATTTTGGTTGAAAATAATTGGGTTATCATTTTCATACACATTAATAGACTCTTGGCCTAACCTTGTAAAGCTCGATAATCGAATACCTGCTCGAACATTAATTTTTTCTGAGATTTTAATATTTCCATCGATATACCCAGCATTTTCAAAGGCGTACTTATCTGTTAGTTTTCTGTAGTTTCTGCCGCTGCTCTCTGTAGTCGGAAATATCTCTCCAGGATTAAACCTGTAATAGATACTATTAAGCCCAAACTGTAATTTTACAGCCTCTGAGACATAACTTGTGAAATCATACTTTAGATTAAAATTTCTAATTCCTGTATCAAATTGGAACTCTGCAAACTTTAGCTCAAGACCATAGTAGTAATCTGAGTAAATTAAAGAGAGATTACTAAACAGTGTATCGCTAAATAAATGATTCCAACGTAGATTCAATGTTGTGTTTCCAAAGGTGTTTCCGAAAACATCTCCAAGATCAAAGGTGTCTCTACCAAAATAGCCAGATAAAAATAGTTTATTTTGATCATCTATATCATAACTTAGTTTGGTATTTAAATCATAGAAATACGCGATATTTTCATTTCCCGGATCTACCAAAGGTATAAACAAGTGTGCATAGCTACTTCTACCACCTACTAAAAACGACCCCTTATCTTTGACAATAGGCCCCTCAAGAAGTAATCTGCTGGCCAATAGTCCAATACCACCTGTGGCTCCAAATGCTCTTTTGTTACCATCTTTCTGATATATATCTAGTACAGACGCGATACGGCCACCATATCTGGCAGGAATGCCTCCTTTGTATAGCGTTAGATCTTTTATTGCATCTGGGTTAAACACAGAGAAAAAACCAAACAAGTGTGAAGAGTTATAGAGAGTTGCCTCATCTAGTAAGACAAGGTTTTGATCTGCAGCGCCCCCTCTTACATTAAACCCACTGGCTCCCTCACCCGCATTTGTGACACCAGGAAGGAGTGTAATTGCTTTGAGTACATCTGCCTCTCCCAGTACCACGGGGATTCTCTTTATTGTGTTTGCTTTGAGTGTGGTTACACTCATTTGAGGTGTTTTAATGTTTGTTTTTTCAATGTCTGTTTCTAGTACCACCACATCAAGCATTTCTGTGGTTTGAGATAACGTAACATTGTTGGTCACAGCTGCGCTTAATTCTATGGTTTGGGTGTAGCTCTCAAAACCTAGGTTTGTATAGGTAACCTGGTGGGTTCCTCTGGGTAGTTTGATGGAGTAAAAACCGTACTGATTTGTAACTACACCAGTTTGTAAAGAAGGTATTAAAACGTTTACACCTATCATTGTCTCGCCAGATTCTGCCTCTGAAATTGTACCACTTAGGGTAAATTTATCTTGTGCAAAACTTGCAAAACTTGCAAAAATGAATAAAAGGGTTAATATGTTTTTCAATTCCAGAATTTTGGTTAAAAATAAAGCCTTTAGTAAGGATGCTAAAGGCTTTAACGAAAGTTTAATTAATTAATGTTTTCTAAAATAGTGTTTAAGGTATTGCTTGGTCTCATTTGTCTGTAGACCAACTCTATGTTGGGTTTATAATATCCTCCAATATCAATAGCATTTCCTTGGGCCTGTATAAGCTCATTTAGGATAGTTTCTTTGTGTTGT
>CATEMS010000180.1 GCA_949507465.1 Flavobacteriaceae bacterium | reverse complement strand
TGAGAAGCTATATTTTAGCTTCCTTACTCAAACCTAATTGCCTTGACTGGAGAGATTTTAGAAATGATATAACTTGGTATTAATAATATCAAAAAACACAACACCAAAGTACCTATGTTGAGCGCCAAAATATAGCTCCAATGCAAGTAGACAGGTACCTGGCTTACATAATATGTTTTTGGATCTAAGGCAAATAAATCAAACTGCTGCTGTAATAAAAGAAGGCCTAGACCAATGATATTTCCCCAAAATAAACCTACACCTACTAAATACATTGCATTGTAAATAAAAATTTTACGTACACTCCAAGTATCACTTCCTAAAGCCTTCAAAATACCAATCATTTTTGTGCGTTCTAGAATAAGTACCAAAAGAGCAGTGATCATATTAAACCCTGCCACAATAATCATCATTACAATGATCAGCACTACATTAAAATCAAACAAATCTAACCATTCAAAAATAGTATAAAACCGATCTGCAATGGTTTGGGTATCCAGGCTACTCTCTATGGAGTCATATATTTGCTTATTGGTTTGCTCGATACGATCAAAGTCTTTTACAAAAAGTTCAAAGGCACCAATTTGGTCTGGCTCCCATTTATTAAGGCGTTGGATATGCCTTATGTCTCCAATGATAAATTGGGCGTCAAATTGCTGAAACCCACTATCGTATATTCCAGATATGGTAAAAGCTCTAGTACGAGGTGGTGTATTGCTATTTTTATTAAAAAAATACGTTAGCGCCTTATCCCCTACTTTTAAGCCTAGCCTGTTTGCAAGATATTGTGAGATTAGCACCAAATTACTCATCTGTGGTGTTTGGTATTCAGGCACCACTCCTTGGGTTAAGAAGTCTTTAAAATAAGACCAATTATAATCTGGCCCAACACCTTTTAAAATAATGCCTTCAAAATCTGTTTCAGTTCTTAAAACTGCAGCTTTGGAGGCTGTAATTTGGATATGGCTAACATTGTCAGAAATAGTAAAATTCGGATAAAAATCCTGAGACGTTGAAATAGGAACTTGAGAATCATCAGAATTATTGGTATCAAAATTAGTGATGATTAAATCTCCATTGAAAGCAGATACTTTTTCCTTGATCTTTTTTTGAAGCCCCACACTAGTTGCAACAGAAATCAACATAGTTATCATACCCAAAGAAATGGCTAAGATGGCTATTTTTATTATTGGCGCTGAAATGCTACTTTTATAGTCTTTCTGGGTAGCAATTCGTTTGGCTATAAAATATTGGAAATTCATCAGATGTTATGAGAGTATCTTTTTTCAAAAATATAGTATTTATACCGATTTTAGGATTGATTTGTTGTGGAAGTACCACTGAGCAAAAAAATGACAGTATTGGAAATAGCCTGATTTTTAATACTACCTTACATGCCAGTGTTTCTAATAACCAACTGGCAGATACCCTATTGGTGGGGCGATCTATCTCCAAGAAAAGTAGCAGCCATATTTTTACAGGCGCCAACCAATGGCAAGAATACATGCCTCTTCTAAAAGATAAAAACGTAGGGATTGTTGCCAACCAAACCTCTGTGGTTAATGACACCTTAGCCTACAAAAATACGCTAAGAGTGGTAGATGTTCATTTGGTAGACTTTATTTATGAATTTGATAATACAATAACAAAAGTATTTGCTCCAGAACATGGTTTTAGGGGAACTGCAGATGCTGGTGAGGCTATAAAAGACGGAATTGATCTTAAAACAGGAATTCCTATAATTTCCTTGTACGGAACAAACAAAAAACCATCCAAAGAACAGTTAAAAGACATCGATATTATGATCTTCGACATACAGGATGTTGGAGCCCGATTTTACACCTACATATCTACACTTCATTATGTCATGGAAGCCTGTGCGGAGAATGGGATAGAATTAGTAGTTCTGGATAGGCCAAACCCAAATAGTCATTATGTTGATGGTCCTATTTTAGAATCTCAGCATACCAGTTTTGTTGGAATGCATCCCGTTCCAATAGTCCATGGAATGACCATTGGAGAATACGCCCAAATGATCAATGGAGAGGGCTGGTTAAAAAACCAGATTCAGTGCAAATTAAGGGTTGTAGCTATGAAAAATTACACACATCAAACCCCCTATTCCCTTTCTATAAAACCCTCGCCAAACCTGCCTAATGATCTAGCCATTAACCTATACCCTAGCCTTTGTTTATTTGAAGGTACCTCCATTAGTGTGGGCAGAGGAACACAAAAGCAATTTCAACTATTTGGAGCTCCAACACTACCACAAGAAACCTATACTTACAGCTTTACCCCTGTGGCTAACCAAGGGGCTAAAAACCCAAAATTTAAAGCACAAGATTGCTTTGGGATTGATTTAAGTTCAACAAAAAAACTTTACGGATTAAATCTAAACTGGCTTTTAGATGCCTACAGGGATTCACAAAACAAGAAGGATTTCTTTAATTCGTTTTTTTTAAAGTTATCAGGAACATCCCTTTTGCAAGAACAAATCCAACAAGGATTCACCCAGCAACAAATCAAAAACACCTGGCAACAAGGATTACAAACCTATAAGGCAATGAGAAAAAATTATTTACTGTACAAGTAATACCCTACTCTCTCCCGTTAAACTTATATTTCTTACCCTTGGGGTTTACACCAACATCTATTGCTTTTTGCATGGCCTCAACAATATTGAAAGCAGCAGGACAAATGGTGATATTTACAAGTGTGATCTCACTTATCTTATGAAAATTTCTGCGATTGGTATGTGGATACTCTTGACAGGCTTTTGGCCTAACATCATAAATGGTGCAACTGTTATCATTTTGGTCTAAAAAACTACAAGGAGCGGTTTTTAAAACATAGAAATTATCTTCATCTACCTGCAAATAAGTCTCTATAAAGCGTTGCTGTTTTATTCTAAAATGCTTAGCAATTCTAAAAATGTCCTTTTCAGTAAAAATAGGACTGGTTGTTTTACAACAATTACCACAAGTCAAACAATCCGTCTTTTTAAACTCAGCCTCATGCAAGTCAGACATGATTGCATCCAGATGCTTTGGTGTTTTTTTCTTGAGTTTGGCAAAGAATTTTTTATGCTCCTTATGTTTGTCTTTTGCTTTTTTTGGAAGCTCTTTTAAAATTTGTTCCATGCTAGCAAAAGTACATAATAAAGCATGCTCAACTCAAAAATTTGGTGGGTAAAAAATCTAAGGGTTTTAAAACTCTAATTAAAAACTTAAGTTTGTAAAACATAAATTTCAAGTACATGAACTGCTTTTTCAAAAAATTCACTTTTTTCATTTTATTGGTTTTGATTACAGTTTCATGTAAAGAAGACCAAGACAATCAAATACTACAAAGCAGAGCAGAAAACCGCAAAGCCCTTGGAATATCTGCAGAAGATTTACTAAGTGGTGACAGCTATAAAAGCATGACTGTAGAGATGGTTTACTCACCTGCCTATAGACCCACACAACAAACTCTAGACGGATTTACAACCTTTATTACCTCTCGGGTAAACAAACCTGATGGTGTACGTTTTATTGAGACAATTATTTCAGACCAAACAGGTCCTTTTTCTATTTCACAAATTAGAAATATAGAAAATGAGCAAAGAACAATTTACACCCAAGGAGATGATATCGCAGTGTATGTTTACTTTGCCAGTGGAAACGCTAACTCTGACACAAACACAACAGTAACACTAGGAACAGCATATCAAAATACATCTATAGTAATTTATGAAAAAACCCTGCAAGAGGTAACCAATAATGTACAAGACGATTTAACACGACTGGAAGCCACCACTTTGCATCATGAGTTTGGACACATTTTTGGACTGGTCAACATTCAAAATGATGATATACATCCCGGAGATAAACACGAAGATTTGGACCATCCAAAACATTGTATTATTGATGATTGTTTGATGTATTATCAAGCGCAAAGCATTACAAAAGATAATCTTGTATCACGCATCAAACGCCTGAAGGTTTTACAGAATATTCCAGGTTTTGATCCAGATTTCTGCATGGAAGATTTACAAGCAAAAGGAGGCAATTAACTTCCTATTTCTCACTGGCATCACCTTTTAACTCATACACCATACTACCATCAACAAAAGTGGCAATAGCTCTCACTAAAGGAATGCTATCTTGAGGTATTTTCATGATATCTTTTTCTAACACTGTAAAATCTGCAAACTTACCCACCTCAATACTTCCTTTAACTGAATCTTCAAAGTTTGCATACGCAGCCCAAATGGTCATGCCTTTTAATGCCTGAACTCTGGTCAAGGCCTCTTGGATTCTAAAACCTCCTTCTGGATATTGTTTTAAGTCTTTTCTTGCAACCGCTGCATAAAAGGTATGCATTGGGTTTACACCCTCTACAGGAAAGTCTGTACCCAAAGCTACCATGCCAGCATTTTTCAATAGTGTTTGATAGCTGTAGGCGCCTTTTATTCTCTCTGGGCCAAGTCTATCCTGCGCCCAATACATATCACTTGTGGCATGAGTGGGCTGTACGGAAGGTATGATGTTTTTAGAAAAATTAGAAAAATCTGTAGGGGTGACCACCTGCGCATGTTCAATACGCCAACGCGCGTCTTTGGCTCCATCTAAGGCCTTTTTATAGGCTCTAATAACTGCAATATTAGCGGAGTCTCCGATGGCATGGGTGTTCATCTGGTAACCCGCCTTTAAAATTCTAGAGGCAACACGCTCCAAAGAGGCTTGATCTGTAATCATAGCTCCAAAATGATTGTGGCGGTCACTGTATGGTGTGCGAAGGGCAGCTCCCCTACTTCCAAGGGCGCCGTCAGCATATACTTTCACAGACCTAACATGAAGCTTACCTGTGTTAATAATTCCTTTAGGTAAAAAATAATCTAGGTCTCTTTTGGTGTTACTTACCATCGCATATATCCTTATTGATAATTCGTTGGCTTTGTGTAATTGATCAATAGCTGAGATAACCTCTACAGACAAACCAGCATCGTCAACGGTTGTAAGTCCGTAAGATAAGCACACATTTTGTGCTAACTTTAAATTATTTTTAATGGTTGCTAAAGATGGTTTTGGGAAGATTTGATATACCATATCCATAGGAGTATCTATAAGCAAACCAGTTAAAACTCCATTTTTTACAACCACCTGCCCTCCAGCCATTTTGGTTTTTGTTGTGATACCCGCCATTGCAAGTGCCTTAGAGTTAGCTAACATAGCATGCCCATCAACTCTTGTGAGGGCTACTGGTATATCCGGGAATAATTGATCCAGCATTTTGTTGTCCGGAAAGGTTTGCTGCTCCCAATCATTTTGATCCCACCCACGTCCTACAATAAAATCAAGTTGGTTTTCTTTTTGAAAGGTTACTGTTTTTTCAAGCACTTGTTTAAAACTAGTGGTGCCAACCAAATCCAAACGACCCATAGAAACTCCCAAATTGTAAAGATGACCATGTGCATCAATAAGACCAGGAACAATGGTTTTACCCTGTGCATCATAGGTCTTGTAGTCCTTATATTTTGATACCAACGTTTCGTGGTCTGCTACCGCTATGATAAAACCATCTTTAACGGCAAAACAAGAAGCAGT
>CATEMS010000179.1 GCA_949507465.1 Flavobacteriaceae bacterium | reverse complement strand
TAACTACTGCATTAAAATTTGCCCAAGCAAGACTAAGTCCTCCTACTTTCGCTCAAATAGCAAGTGAAGCGGCCCTAAGCACACCCCAATCATATTTTGACCAGGTCACCAAAGAATATAAAGAAAGGCGAGATATTTTAATTGAAAAATTAAAAGAAATACCTGGAGTTGAAGTTGGCTATCCAAAAGGTGCCTTTTATTGTATCGCACAACTACCCATAAAAAATAGCGATGTATTTGCACAATGGCTTTTGGAAGAGTTTGATGTTGATGGAGAAACGGTGATGGTTGCTCCAGCTGCAGGATTTTACTCCACACCAGGAGTAGGCCATAATCAAATACGTATTGCATACGTGCTAAATAAAGAAAGCTTGATAAAAGCAGTACACATATTAAAACAAGCACTAAAAGTTTATAAAGAATAATGCACATTCAACAAAATATATCTTTAAAGCCCTACAACACCTTTGGTGTAGAGTGTATGGCGCGGTATTTTGTTTCAGTGCACACCATCGAGGAGCTACAAGAAGCCCTAAGCTTGCCTAATTATTCAAAGAAATTCTTACTTGGTGGGGGTAGCAACCTACTGCTAACTGGTCCTGTAGATGCCCTTGTCATACATGTAAATCTTAAAGGGATTTCTATAGAAAATCAAAATAAAGACCACATCAACATATCGTGCATGGCGGGAGAAAATTGGCATGATTTTGTACTGTTTTGCATACAAAACAACTATGGTGGTCTAGAAAACCTATCTCTTATACCAGGTAATGTAGGTACTGCCCCTATTCAAAATATAGGAGCCTATGGAGTGGAGCTAAAAGATGTGTTTTTGAAATGCGATGCCATTGAAATTGCAACATCAAAAAAAGTGACCTTCACTTGTCAACAATGTGAATTTGGCTACAGAGATTCTATTTTTAAGACAGCAAAAAAAGGGCAATATGTGATTACTCGGGTAGTATTCAAACTCACCAAAAATAATCACAAGATACAAACTCAGTATGGTGCAATTAATGAGCATTTAAGCAATGCTAAAGTATCCAATCCTAGCATCAGGCAGGTTAGTGATGCTGTAATCGCGATAAGACAATCAAAATTACCAGATCCAAAAAAGCTGGGCAACAGCGGTAGTTTTTTTAAAAACCCCGTGGTAGATAGCAAAACTTTTGAGGTTTTTCATGCAAAATTTCCAGAGGCTCCTTTTTATGTCATGTCTCATTCTGAATTTAAAATACCTGCAGGATGGCTTATCCAACAGGCTGGATTTAAAGGCAAACGCTTCGGTGATGCTGGAGTTCATAAAAAACAAGCCCTCGTATTGGTCAATTATGGAAATGCAACTGGGGCTCAGATTTGGGAATTGGCCCTTACCATACAGAAAAAAGTAGCCACAGACTTTGGCATTGCCATAGAGGCAGAGGTAAATGTGTTATAGATACTATTTCTTCACATAGGTAAAACACCTATAGGTATTGATTTATTGATATTCATTGTTTCTCACAAAAAATCCTCGTATTTTCACGCTATGGAACAACATATATTTAGCAATCCATTTATACTGATTTTTGGTGGTCTTGCCTTGTTAGTTGTTCTTTATTTTTGGAATAAAAAAAACCAAACAAGTTTGCGAAATCGTAAAAATAAAACATTTAAACACCGCTACACCCAGCGAAAAAAATCAAGTCAAGAAAATAGGTAGACTATGAAAATTTACACAAAAACTGGAGATACAGGAACCACTTCTCTGTATGGAGGTACTCGGGTTGCCAAGCATCATATACGGATAGAGAGTTACGGGACTGTAGATGAACTAAACTCACACATAGGTCTTATACGAGATCAAGAAATAGATCCCGATATCAAACAGATCTTAATAGCTATTCAAGACAAGTTATTCACTCTGGGTGCAATTTTAGCAACACCACCCGGGAAAGAAACACTAAAAAATGGAAAAGACAGATTAAATATTCCTAAAATTTTAGAACAAGACATTACAATGCTTGAGACTCAAATAGATAAAATGAATGAGTCGTTACCTCAAATGACCCACTTTGTCCTTCCTGGAGGTCACACAACAGTGTCATATTGTCACATAGCCCGCTGTGTTTGTCGAAGAGCGGAGAGAGTAACGACGCTTTTAAACCAACAACAAGGCATTGACCCTCGAGTTTTGAAATATCTCAATAGATTATCTGACTATCTATTTGTAGTGGCACGAAAATTGTCTTATGATTTAAAAGCAGATGAAGTAAAATGGATTCCTGAGAAATTATGATCAATCTAAAAAATGCTTTTTTAAATGCTAGGTATTGGCTTTTTACAACCCTATTTTAGACCTTGTTTTTACCAAAAAATAGCAGCCTCAATTAACTGAAAAACAGTTAATTGTGAACGTTCTTATAAATAAAGATTAAATAAGTTGTTTTTTTGTTGACTATTTCGACTAAAAAATTATTTTTGCACAAAATTAAAACAATAAGCAATGTACTGGACATTAGAATTAGCATCCTATTTAAGTGATGCGCCTTGGCCGGCAGCTAAAGATGAATTAATTGACTACGCCATCAGAACAGGAGCGCCACTTGAGGTTGTAGAAAATTTACAAGCCATAGAAGATGAGGGAGACTCTTATGATTCTATAGAAGAAATTTGGCCAGATTACCCAACAGATGAAGACTATCTGTGGAACGAGGACGAATATTAATATAAACGTTTT
>CATEMS010000178.1 GCA_949507465.1 Flavobacteriaceae bacterium | reverse complement strand
GGCAGGTGTGTGGCCCAATTTGCCAATCCAACTTTTTCTAGATAATGATGTGCTTTTTCCATGCGCTGTGCACGTTTTACACCTTGGTAATAAAGTGGCATGGCTACATTGTCTAGTGCAGTTTTATAATTAATTAAATTAAATGATTGAAAAATAAATCCTAGAAACTGGTTCCTGTAGGTAGCAGCAACTTTTTCATTTAGGTTTTTAATGTGTTTCCCATCTAGTGTGTAAGAGCCTAAATCTGCCTCGTCTAACATTCCTAAAATGTTTAATAAAGTAGATTTTCCAGATCCCGAAGAACCCATAATACAAACCATTTCACCTTCTTGTACAGAAAAATTAATCCCTTTTAATACATGTAGAGAATTGCTCCCCATGTGGTATGATTTGTGTAAATCTTTGATTTCGATCATGTGATTTTGTGTAGATTTACAAAGTAACTCCCTTTGGGCTTGTATTGTGTGAAATTATTGTTAAGACTTTTGAAGTCAATAGCAATGCTATCTTCAACGATAAGACGCTTGATACCATTATTTGTTACTCAATTTGTTTAGAAAAAAAATAACTTAACGCTTTGTTTTTTGACGATTTCTGTAGACCAAATACCCTACAGTGCCTACGAGCAAGTAGGGAAAAATCATCAAATACATAATACCGTTGTTTATCCCTTTGGCAGCGCTACCGCTCTGCTCACTCTCAAGCACCGCTCGGCACATAGCGCATTGAGCCTCTGCGGGAAGCGCAAAAATAAAAACTACAAACAAAAACAGTATTATTTTCATCTTAGATAGGATAATAAGGAGAAATCATTAAATACACGATAACTCCTGTGACAGCAACATACAGCCAAAGAGGAAAAGTAACTCGTGCTATTTTTTTATGCATTTTAAATTCTCCATGAATGGCCCTTACATAGGTTACCAAAACAAAAGGAATCACGGTCACAGATAATAGAATATGAGAAAGTAAAATGAAATAGTATATATATTTCACTCCGCCAAGGGCGTTTGATTCTGTATCAGAAAGCAGTCCATCACCATCAGTGTCTCCAAAGATGGTAGAGTCTGAAGTCATGTGGTACACCACATACATCAGTAAAAACAATACTGAAAGTCCTATGGCTATTTTCATAAAACGCTCGTGCACTTTTCTATTTCCATTTTTAATGTAAAAAAGCGCCCCTAGCAAAACTACTGCTGTAAGTGCGTTCACACCAGCGTATATGGGAGGCAAGAATCCCATGCGTTCTACACCGGGTATTCTTACAGTAAACAATATGGCCACCACTACAGGTATGGCAATTGAAACAATCCATATCCATAGAGTGTACTTGTTTTTAACTTTTGTTGGATTTGTATTCATTATAAAAGTTTTTTAATGTCTTGTATTAGCATATCAATACCCTCTTGTTCAAGACCATTGTAATAAAAAAGGGGATTGCCGTGGGTGTCCTTTCTTGAGCGAACGACACCATTTTGATCAATCAAGGCAAACATACCAGAATGAGAAAAACCATCTATCTCCTCTTTATCTTGTGCCGCAAATAATTTAAACCCCTCATTGGAGAGTTTATGAATAATGTTTTGATCTCCTGTTAAAAAATTCCAGTTTGGGTGTGTTGCATTATAGTTGTTAGCATAGGTCTTTAATACTGTTGGAGTATCAAAAGAAGGATCTATGGTTATGGAAGCAATCCCAAAATTTTCTTGATTTGCAAACTCTTGGGAGACTTTCACCATGTTTCTATTCATTATGGGGCATATGGTAGTACAACTGGAAAAGAAAAATTCTACAACATATACTTTTCCTTTGTAAAAATCATTGGTGATATGCTCTGAGTCTTGGTTTATAAAATCAAAAGGGGGCACTGGCTGTAGGGTTAATAATGTTTCTGAGGTATCAACAACCACATCAGCTTCTTGGCTTTTTGCTGTACTCATTCTGGTATTATCTACAACAGTATCATTTACAATACGATCATGAATTTTTGGAATAAAAATAATTCCAAAAACTAAAATGACTGCAAAAAACCCTATGTGCTTTGTTTTCATAACTAATTTACTAAAATCTCATTTCTTCTACTGTTTTCTTTGGTTGCTTTACGGTATTCTGCCAATACAACCTTAACATCGTCACTCATCCTGTTGTTGATATCACCAATATCTGCAGAGTTATAACCGTATACAAAACCATCTGGCACATCTTCATCATCATTTCTACCACGCAGATGCGCATCCTTGTCTATTATAAAAACATAACTGCTTGATAGAGCGCTATCTAAAGAGTATCCACTGTTAAGAGAAGCAAATACATCTTTGATCTCTTTTGGGGTGCCAAAAGCATATTTCCATGCGGTTGTGGGAGCGATTTCAGAAATCTTGGCCGTCAATATTTTTGCTCCATTTCTTGCCTCTTCAGGCAATAAAATTAAAAACTGAAATTCTTTGTATTCATGATTTTTCTTGTAAATCTTGTGGGCAAGATTATAGGTATATGCCTTTGTTTTTAGGGGGGTGTCTCCAAAAAAACCAAGAATTGTAATTTTGTTATCTAGTGTTACAGCATTGCCATTAAGATCCTTAAAACCAGAAACACTAACAATATCTTTTGACAACACAGGTAGTTTTCCAAAATTATTAACTCCAGTGGCAAAAAACATATAAATTGCTATGGGTAATAAAAATAGAACCAATAAGACTATTTTCTTTTTAATACTGTTTTGAGGTGTTTCCAAATGATTGCTTTAGTTTGTAAAAATACACTACAAAAGAATGTTTACCAAGCAGCACTTAGTTAATATTCAATTAAAAAATGAGACAAAAAATCCCACCAAATAAGGTGGGATTTCTAATATGTTCTAGGGCTGTTATTTTATGTTAGAAATCAAACTTAATGTAATTGTTTTTATAGACCTCAAAGATATAGTCTCCCTCTACAAGTAAGATTAAAACTAAATAACATAACAAGAAAATAGCAGTCCAAACCACCATACGCCTTAATGCTTTTGTCTCATCACGCATGTGCATGAAATCCCAGGTGATGTAGTAGGCCTTAACAATGGTAAGCACAATAAATATTAAATTTAATGGCTTCATGTAAATCAGAGCAGCCAATACAATATTGGCCATGGTAGCCATAAAACCACCTTCAAATGCAGATATATAAGGTGTCATTAAAGCTTCTGGCTTTACAATACCAAGTGCAACCTCGATGATGGTAATGATAGATAGGAAGATAAAAACTCCCCAAATTTTTTGTTCATTAGATTTGAACTTAAGCTTTCCTCGAAAGATTGCTAAATTATGTTCGTGATGTCCCATGGTGTATGCTACTATATATTTTTATTAAACAAGGTAAAAGAAGGTAAATACAAATACCCAAACTAGATCGACAAAGTGCCAGTATAGACCTACTTTTTCTACCATTTCATAACTCTTTCTTCGCTCATAAGTTCCAATTACAACGTTAAAGAAAATAATGATGTTTATCAGCACTCCAGAGAAAACATGAAACCCATGAAATCCTGTGATAAAGAAAAAGAAATCTGCAAATAAGGGATGTCCATACTCATTGCGTTTTAGGTTTGCACCCTCCACAACTAGCCTGCCATCTTTCTGAATTTTGGCTACAGAGGCCTCTCTTGTAAGAACAGTTGGATGACCATCTGCATCCAGATATTGGGTGCGGATTAACAAATTCTCATTTGCTAAAAAGCCAGCTTTTACTTCTTCAAAGCTGTAAGAAGTTTGATCGTTACCACTCATAAACCAAACACCATTACTTGACTCCTGTTCTATGGCTGTAGTTTGCATAGATTCAGCAAAACTACCAATGGCCACACGATTGCCTTCTGTGTCTAAAAACTGTAATATTTTGCCTCCTTTTGTCTCTACAGCACCGTAATCTCCTTTTATAAAAGTTGCCCATTCCCAGGCTTGAGATCCAACAAATATTGCTCCACCAATAATGGTTAAAAACATGTATACAGCAACTTTGCTTTGCTTCATTTTATGCCCTGCATCTACAGCCAATACCATGGTCACAGAAGAGAAAATAAGAATGAAGGTCATAAAAGCGACATAAAACATGGGTGCAGGCACTCCATGTAAAAAAGGAAAGTGTGTAAACACCTCATCGGCGATAGGCCACGCGTCTACAAATTTAAATCTTGAAAAGCCGTAAGCAGCTAAAAATCCAGAGAAAGTTAAGGCATCAGAGACGATGAAAAACCACATCATCATTTTACCATAACTAGCTCTTAAAGGTCGGTTTCCACCTCCCCAAACACCACCTTTAGACGCCGTTGTTGCAACAGTTGTTTCCATAAATAGAAATCAATTTTTAATTTGGTTCAAAAATACATTATTTTTTTATCTCACGAAATATAAAAACAAAAACAGATACACCCAAAGCACGTCCACAAAGTGCCAAAAAGTAGTAGCAAGTTCAATTCCAAGGGTGTTAGAGTTTGTGTAT
>CATEMS010000177.1 GCA_949507465.1 Flavobacteriaceae bacterium | reverse complement strand
TTCAATTTGCTAAAAGTGGCGTCCCCCGCAGATTTAAACACCCTAAAACAACAATCTGGACTGAGCAATAAAAAATGGGATAAATCCATAAAGAGCCTCACAAAACATAACTTAGTGAAAGTCCAGAAAACACCAGAAGGAATCATAGTTACCAAGGTTTAAACAATCTAATAACCAACTGTTGAAATGAAAAAATATATAGACGCTTTTACAGATGCTTTTTTGGGAACCCTAGACTGGACCTGGAATTCTATTGTCTTTGAAGTACCTTTTTATGCCAATTATTTTTGGGGGCTTATTTTAATTTCTCTGGTCGTTTGGGGGTTAGAAATTGCCTTTCCTTGGCGTAAAAACCAAGCAGTTTTTAGGCAAGATTTTTGGTTGGATGGATTTTACATGTTTTTCAATTTCTTTATTTTTTCTATCGTAATAGAAGGTGTGTATCAGGTATTAAAACTGTCATTCACTCAAATTAATATTACTGAAAAAAGCCTTGCCCTTGTTGACATCTCGGGGTGGGCACCTGCTGTTCAATTGTTGGTGTTTTTTATTGTGCTAGATTTTGTGCAATGGCTCACTCACATTTTTTTGCACAAGTACCCGTTTTTATGGAAATTCCACAAGGTACACCACAGTGTGAAACAGATGGGATTTGCCTCTCATTTGAGATACCATTGGATGGAAAACATACTCTACAAGCCTCTTAAAACTTTTGGGGTAATGCTTTTAGGAGGTTTTGAACCTCAACAGGCATTTATTGTTCATTTCATTACCATAGCCATCGGGCACATCAACCATGCAAATATTAAGATTACCTGGGGGCCTTTGAAATATGTCTTCAATAATCCAGTAATGCATTTATACCACCATGCCAGTGAGGTTCCTCAAGGCAGGCGTGGAGTGAACTATGCCATTAGCCTCAGTCTATGGGATTACTTATTTAAAACCAATTATATTCCTGAGGAAAGTGGCGATGTGGCGCTTGGTTTTGAGGGTGATGCTACCTTCCCGAAAAGTTTTATAGGTCAAAACACCTATGGCTTTAAAAAAGACCAATAAGAAAGACCTTATAACAATACCCATCACATAATCCAAACAGCGGGTATCTACAAAAACTACCTCTTGGTTGAATTTAAATGTTTTTTGGCTGAAATATTGGTTTATTGTACTTAAATTATATACTTTAGTAGCTATTAGTTAAAACATATAAAAATGAAAAAATTATTAAAATCTATAGCAATTGCTGCAGTATTCGTTTTAGGAATTCAAAACGCTACAGCACAGTCATTATCTGTTAATCAAGACAGACCAGAGACAATTGCAAAACAAAAAACTGCTGAATTAAGTGAAGCACTTGGCCTTAACGGCACCCAGCAACGATATATCTTTAGAGCCCTCACTGCAAATGAGGTGGATACAAGAAAAAATATTGTTGGTAAAGATGAAAATAGCCCTGAGGTTATTGCTTACAAAACAAAATTTGCTGCATCACTAGAAAGAGCGATGAAAAAAACACTTACACCAGAGCAGTTTGATGCCTGGAAAGCAATGCAAAAAAAATAGGTAATGTTACCATACACTAAAAAGTCCTACCTACATGTAGGACTTTTTTTATGCCAATGATTTTGCTGCATGATCTGCAGCATGTATTGTTTGGTCCAGATCTTTATAAGTAAGGGCGTCAGTTAAAAACCAACTTTCATAAGCACTTGGGGCTATATAGATACCTTGGTCCAGCATAGAGTGGAAAAATTTATTAAACATCCCATTTGATGCTGCTAGGGCAGCAGTTTCAAAATCTGTGACAGGTGTATGGCTAAAATGTATTGATATCATAGATTGCTCTCTATTGATGGTATGGGCAACACCCCTTGCGCTAAGCACATGTGAGAGTCCTTTGTGTAAATACTCAGTTTTGTGTTTCAAAGAGGTAAAGATGTCTCTTCGCTGGTTAAGCTCACTGAGCATGGTAAAACCAGCTGCCATTGCAAGAGGGTTTCCGCTCAAAGTTCCTGCCTGATATACAGGCCCTAAGGGAGCAAGATAACTCATAATCTCCGTGTTTGCTGCGAAGGCACCTACGGGTAGGCCTCCTCCAATAACTTTTCCAAAAGTGACGATATCTGCACGTACACCTTTTAGTTCTTGTACCCCTCCAGGGGCAAGTCTAAAGCCAGTCATCACCTCATCAAAGATTAATAATATGCCATGGGTATCACAAAGTGCTCTTAAACCTTCCAAAAATCCTGGAGCTGGAGGAATACATCCCATATTACCCGCAACAGGCTCAATAATGATACAAGCAATTTGGTGGAGGTTTTGTGTTATAATTTCTTCTACATGAGCTAAGTCATTATATCTGGCAAGTAAGGTGTCTTTTGCAGTTCCCTGGGTAACTCCAGGGCTGTTTGGGCTCCCAAAGGTAACAGCGCCACTTCCAGCTTGAATTAAAAAAGAATCACTGTGGCCATGATAGCAGCCTGCAAACTTTATTATTTTATCTTTTTTGGTATACCCTCTTGCCAAACGCACAGCACTCATACAAGCCTCTGTACCACTATTTACAAACCGGATCATTTCTATGTTTGGCACCATAGATAATGCCAGTTCAGCGATTTGAGTCTCTATTTGGGTGGGCATTCCAAAGCTAGTTCCTAGCTGGGCTTTATCTACAATAGCGTTTACCACTGGCTCGTAAGCATGTCCCAAAATCATTGGCCCCCATGAGTTTATATAGTCGATAAGACGGTTGCCATCTGCATCATACAAATAAGCACCCTTTGCCTTTTCAACAAAAATAGGGTCACCGCCTACAGCTTTAAAAGCGCGCACTGGAGAATTCACACCTCCTGGAATTACTTTTTTTGCCTCGGCAAAAAGCGCACTACTTCTCTTGTATATCATCTACTATTTTTTTGAGTCTTTTAC
>CATEMS010000176.1 GCA_949507465.1 Flavobacteriaceae bacterium | reverse complement strand
TTAGGAGGATATGGTGAAATCACTTACAACCAACCCGAGGCAGATAATGGAGAATTAGACGTTCAACGCCTGGTATTATTGGTGGGATACAAGTTCAATGACAAGGCTCAATTTGTAACAGAAATAGAATATGAGCATGTAGAGCAGGTATTTGTAGAACAAGCCTTTGTGAATTATAGCATTGGGGACAACACCAGCCTACGTGGTGGTTTGATGTTGGTCCCAATGGGAATTATTAATGAATATCATGAACCAACAACTTTTAATGGTACAGAACGGCCAGCTGTTGATAATGTAATTGTACCCACAACATGGAGGGAAATTGGTGTAGGAGTTACAGGTCGTTTTCCTGAGATATCCCTAGGATACCAGGCCTATGTTTTTAATGGGTTTAATTCTATAACTCCAAACGGTGAAGGGGGTATTAATGGAGTGATAAAAGGGAGCGACGCCTTGCGCGGTGGTCGTCAAAAAGCAATTCGTTCCACCATTGACTCTCCAACACTTTCTTTCAAGGCAGATTATTATGGCTTACCAAGTCTTCGTCTTGGCCTCTCCGGTTATTTTGGAAGCACTCAAGCTCCAGATGATTTAGAAACTCTTGAGGGAGCAAACATTGGAATTTCTATGTTAGGGCTTGATGCTCGGTATGCTTATAAAAGATTTACAGCAAGAGGTCAATTCATATATGCTTCTTTAAGTGGATCACAAAATTACAATACCCTTACAGGGCGAGATCTGGGTAGTGCCATACAAGGGTTTTATGTAGAGGGTGGATACAATTTGCTAACATCGCGCTCAAAGCAACGACTCATTGCCTTTACACGCTATGAAAACTACGACACCCATGCTGCAACAAAAGGAGATCTGCAGCGCAATGATGCATTTAATAGAACAGATATAACGCTAGGAGTAAGTTATCATGTAGCCTCTGGTGTTGTTTTTAAGGGGGATTATCAATTTAAAGACAACAAGACCGATTCTCGTGTTGCAAACAGAGCCAATTTCGGAATTGGTGTTTGGTTTTAATTTTTTTCATCAAATAAATATTTTTTAGTAAAAAATAAAAAGGAAGATTCAAAACACTTTTCAATTTCAGAACAAACAAATACTTTTGTATCATGTTAAAAAACACGTTTATTATTTTTGGTCTTGTCGCATTTTTGTCAGGATTTTCAATTCCTTCAAAAGTGACAAAAAAAGCAGATAAGGAGATAACTAAATTTTATGACATCCCTTCTTTTACCAAAAAAAATATCCAAGTCTCTGAGCTGTTAAATACCAAAACAAGCTCAGACTTTTCTTTGGGTAGGTTGTTTAAAATATCTTCAAATGAGATTTTTTTAGGCTATGGATATCTTGGCAATGCTCCAAGTAAAACAGCCACCTATGACTATCTTATTTTGTTTGACGAAAACTTTGTAATTACAAAAAGCAAGGTTTTGATTTACCGTGAGGAGTATGGGGGAGAAATAAGCAGTAAACGTTGGTTGAAACAATTCTCTGGATCTGTAATGGGGCAAAATACATTGGTATACAATGATGATATCATACCCATTAGTGGCGCAACCATATCTGTACAATCTATGACTTTGGCCATTAACAACTTATTGTCTAGTTTGCAGCAACTCCAAAAACAAAACGTTCTTTGATGGAACCTCACGGCCTTTTACAAACATTTCCCAAATACATAAAGGTATTTATTGCCTCTTTTGTAATTGTGTTGTCTGTTGGCTATGCTACAGGACTTCTATTTGTGGGGCAAACACAGAGTATAACGCCAGATGGTATTCAGGAAAATTATCTTGGAAATGAAGCTGTAGAAAATGTAGAAGTCATGAAGTTTGAAAAAGGAGCTCGTGAAATGCTTACCATTATCCACACCCATATTCTTTCCATGTCTTTTATATTTTTTTTCCTCTCAGGACTATTATCAATGAGCTCAATTTCTAGAAGATGGAAAGTTTTTTTAATGATAGAGCCCTTTTTCTCGATATTGCTCACATTTGGTGGTATCTATCTAATGTGGATGGGGCTAACTTGGTTGAAATATATCGTCATGTTTAGTGGTGTTTTAATGACAGTAGTTTATTTTGTTAGTGCAGTAATTGTTCTTTATGAGTGTTTAAAAAATAAAAAGACCTAGCACTGATAGCTCTTTGTTAATTTTAAAATGGTATTACATTCACGATAAATAGTCGTATATTTACACGCAATTAAAACTCACGAGAGTTGTTCTCTTTTCAACCCTTAATATTGATTGCAAATGACCGCACACGAAAATAAAATAATTGGAGAAGGCCTAACCTATGATGATGTACTTTTAGTACCTGCTTTCTCTGAGGTCTTACCAAGAGAGGTTTCTATAAAAACTCAATTTACCAAAAATATTACCCTTAACGTTCCTATAGTCTCTGCTGCTATGGATACCGTTACAGAAAGTGCCATGGCTATTGCTATGGCTAGAGAAGGAGGTATTGGTGTGTTGCACAAAAACATGACTATAGAGCAACAGGCCGCAGAGGTTCGTAAGGTAAAGCGGGCAGAGAGTGGTATGATTCAAGACCCTGTAACGCTATTTATACACAACACGGTTGGTGATGCTCAAAATACAATGCGAGAGTATCGTATTGGTGGTATTCCAATTATTGATAATTCTAACAAGCTTATAGGAATAGTAACCAATCGCGATTTGCGGTTTGAAAAAAATTACGACAGAAAGTTAAAGGATATTATGACTTCCAAAAACTTGATAACTGTCGCCAAAGGGACCTCACTCAAGGAGGCTGAAATTATTTTGCAAGAAAATAAAATCGAAAAATTACCAGTTGTTGAGAGTGATGGAACACTTTTAGGCCTCATAACATTTAGAGATATCACAAAACTGACACTAAAGCCAACTGCAAATAAGGACTCATATGGTAGATTACGTGTTGCGGCTGCTTTGGGTGTCACTCAAGATGCTATTCAAAGAGCAGAGGCTCTTGTGAATGCACAAGTAGACGCTGTGATAATAGATACAGCCCATGGACATACAAAAGGAGTGGTAAGTGTCCTGCAAGATGTCAAGAAAAAATTTCCAACCCTTGATGTAGTAGTGGGTAATATTGCAACTCCAGAAGCTGCAAAGTACCTGGTTGAGGCTGGTGCAGACGCTGTTAAGGTTGGTATCGGTCCAGGATCTATTTGTACTACTCGTGTTGTAGCCGGTGTTGGGTTTCCCCAATTTTCTGCAGTACTAGAGGTTGCCGCGGCCATTAAGGGCTCTGGTGTTCCGGTTATTGCAGATGGTGGTATTCGCTATACGGGTGATATTCCTAAGGCGATTGCTGCAGGAGCAGATTGTGTTATGTTAGGGTCCTTGCTTGCAGGTACAAAAGAATCTCCGGGAGAAACTATTATTTTTGAGGGTAGAAAATTCAAAAGCTACCGTGGTATGGGCTCTGTCGAAGCCATGAAACAAGGCTCTAAAGACAGGTATTTTCAAGATGTTGAAGATGATATTAAAAAGCTAGTGCCTGAGGGTATTGTGGGGCGTGTGCCTTATAAAGGGGAGCTTCTTGAGAGTATGACGCAGTTTATAGGAGGTTTAAGAGCCGGTATGAGGTATTGTGGGTCAAAAGATGTCGCTACTTTAAAAGACACTGGTAGGTTTGTTAAAATAACTGCTAGTGGTATTAATGAGAGTCATCCTCATGATGTTACTATTACAAAAGAGTCTCCAAATTATAGTAGATAAAAAAAATAATATAGTGCCTGGCCAATGTGCAGAATATTGAGCCTCTTCAGTGACACCCATAATACTATAGCCAACAGAGTACAATAAACCAAGTAATGCTAGGATTATTG
>CATEMS010000175.1 GCA_949507465.1 Flavobacteriaceae bacterium | reverse complement strand
GCTAAAAATCCAGAGAAAGTTAAGGCATCAGAGACGATGAAAAACCACATCATCATTTTACCATAACTAGCTCTTAAAGGTCGGTTTCCACCTCCCCAAACACCGCCTTGAGACGGCGTTGTTGCAACAGTTGTTTCCATAAATAGAAATCAATTTTTAATTTGGTTCAAAAATACATTATTTTTTTATCTCACGAAATATAAAAACAAAAACAGATACACCCAAAGTACGTCCACAAAGTGCCAAAAAGTAGCAGCAAGTTCAATTCCAAGGGTGTTAGAGTTTGTGTATTTTAATTTGTAATGATTATAAATTACTACCAGCACACTCACTAGGGCAGCAACAATATGAGCAAGGTGTAACAACACCACCAAATAAATAAATGAAGTGGTAATACTACTCTCACTTCCGGTAAAAAAGTAGCCGTTTTCAATAATTTGAGAAAAACCAAGAAATTGCAGGTATACAAAGACTGCACCTAAAATAAATGTGCTTATTAATAGTACCATTGCTTTGGTATTTTCCTCTTTTTTTACAGCACCTTTTGCCAAAATAAACGTAACGCTACTTGTAATAATTACAGCAAGACTGATAAAAAAAGCTTGAGGTATTTCAAAATCAGTTAACCAATCTGCTCGCTCTTTACTGATAATATAGGCGCTGGTAAGACCCGCAAAACTCATTCCTAGACTTATCATGCCAAAAAGAAGCATGTTCTTTTTAGCGCGTGCTATTTTGTCTTTTTCTGTACCTTGTGTATAATTCATATTATAAAATTTTATAGCCCTGTTTCCCTAATTAGTTTATCTGCCACATATATGATTTGCAATAAGGTAATATAACTTACACTTACTAGCATTAAGGCCTTGGCTGATTTATCTGTTTTTTGTGTATAGAGTCTCAAGCCGTAATACACAAACCAAATTCCTAGCCCGCCAATGATAATGGCAGACACTGGAGTAATATAAAATGTGCCTGTTACCCCAAATGCAGGAATAAGAGAAGATAGCACAGTGCAAATACTATAAAAAACAACTTGTAGGGCTGTGGCTTGATCTCTTTTGCCTGTAGGCAACATAAAAAAGCCCCCTTTTTTGTAATCATCAAATAAAAACCATCCTATGGCCCAAAAGTGAGGGAATTGCCAGAAAAATTGTATCATAAACAAAGTCCCGGGCTCTATACCAAAGTTATTGGTTGCAGCAACCCATCCTAACATAAAAGGAATTGCTCCAGGAAATGCGCCCACAAAAACAGACAAGGGTGTCCTTGTTTTTAAAGGGGTGTATAAAAACACGTAAATAAAGATTGATATGGCCCCAAACATGGCTGTTTGCGGATTGATACTGTAAAGAACAGTGATACCAATAAGAGTAAGTATAATTGCAATAAAAAAGGCCGCAAGCACACTCATGCTTCCCGCTGGTATAGGTCTGTTTCTTGTTCTATCCATCAGGATATCTAAATCCCGCTCCATGATTTGATTGTAAACATTACTTGCTCCTACCATGCAATATCCCCCAATACACAAGAGCAACAAAATCATAAAGTCTACCTGTGTTGCGCCAAGTAAATACCCTGCCACAGATGAGAACACAACACTTAGAGACAACCTAAGTTTGGTTATATCTGCAAAGTTTTTAAGCCACCAGATGGGAAGTGCTTGTGTGTGAGTAACTGACAATAGAATCTAATTTAATTTTACCTTCTCTTTTTAGTGTGCAAAGATACAGTACAACTCTAATTCTAACCAATTTATAAGACATTATCTATGTTAAAAAAAGCTTACAACACACAACGAGAACATTGGATATAAAACCAAAAAAAGTACTACTCAATTAAAAGCAGCACTTTTTTTATTTGTAGTTAATGGATTTTACCGTGCCATTCTAATTTCTTCTGTTTCGAAATAATCTACCCCATCTTCTGAATATGCCTCACTATAAGATAATCTAAGTTCATTGGCATTAAAAAATGTAACATCATAGAGGGTCTCATCCAAAAGAAGCTGCATGCTATTATTATTGGGCGTGTAGGTACCTTGCTCGTTATCAATATCTACAATAACAGTTGATTCTTCTACAGTCTCCCCTGCAACTGTAACTAGAGTATTGATAACGTATTGTCCGTCCACAATATAAGTTCCATTGTCAAAGAAGTCAACGCTGAGTTGAAATGTTTCCCCAATGGTTGAGTATTCTGTGATGATATCAAGACCATTAATATTAACCGTTTCTGTTTCGTTTGAGGTGAGATAGGTGATATCATAGGTTCCTGCACTTAGATTTTCGCTGGTAAGCTCATAGGCAGGAGTGTCATCTTTAGTACAAGCGGTTAATGCTAGGATAACAACAAGGGCAGTGATGTGTTTAAATACTTTCATAATCTATTTGTTTTAGTTCTCTATCTGAAATCTAATTGGAAGCGAATACAGTACACCTACCGCTTGACCACGCTGCTTTCCTGGTGTCATCTTGGGAAGAGCCTTGATAGTTTTCATGGCTTCTTGTTTTAACTTTGGGTGTGGTGCTCGGGCTTGTACATTTGTAATGTTACCTGTTTTGTCAATTTTGAATTGCACATATATTTGCTGTATTCCTTCCAAACCTAAATCACTTGCTAGGTCTGTATTGAATTTCTTTTGTACAAATTTTTGAATTTTACCAGACATGCATTTTTTCTTGGCAGCGTTGTTACCCGCTCTCTCACAACCAGGATAAATTGGTACATTTTCAATGACTGCGAAAGGAACATCATCAATAATTTCTCCAGCCTCATCAATCTCTTCAATTTCTACAATCTCCTCTTCTTGGCTGATCTCTGTAGATTCAATAATGGTTTCCTCTACATCTGCCTCATCCTCAATTACCTCAATAACTTCTGGAGCTGGCGGAGGTGGTGGAGGTGGTGGAGGTGGTGTTAGCAACTCTGTTATTGGAATATCTTCATCAAGGTCATCACCCACATTTAGGGTGTCTAAAGAAAGATCTCTATCGTAAGATTTCCACTCTACTGCTTGCCAAGACAAAAACAACATAAAAGCAAGACCTGCTAAAAAGTAGACTCCACTCCATTGTTTTAAATCTGCTTTTGGATTTTTTTTAGGTTCCATAATTGAATTTAAATTATTGCTGATAAAAATATAGAAAATCTATTGTATTGTAAAACAATAGTCCTGTAATGTTAGTAAATAAATTTATTTGACACTTTAACCACCAATGATCCTAAAATCAAACCGCAAAAATTAGCCAGTACATCAAAAATATCTGCGCTTCTTGTGGGGATTAAACTTTCCTGTATGACTTCAATAAGTATGCCGTAAATTAAAATGCAAATAAATAATAACTGTAAATTAAAGGGTTTTACACCCTTTAGCTTTCTTGAGAAAGCATAACTGGCCCAGACCAAAAAAAGTAGTGCATTAATGATAAAATGAATGATCTTATCTAAAAATGGAATGCTTTCTATTTTTGGAACCCCAGTAATTGGAAGTAATAATGCAATTGTAATGAGTAGTGTGTAAACAAAGGCAACACCAAACAAAAGTTTAGGCTCCAACAAGTTCTTTATACCCTGCTTCATCTAGTAGGTTTTTAATTTCATCTGGATTAGAAATCTTAACCTTTATCATCCAACCCTCTCCATAAGGATCATTGTTAACTTTTTCAGGGTCAGATTCTAGGGAGTCATTGAACTCTATTATTTCGCCAGATAGGGGTAGAAACAAATCTGATACTGTTTTAACAGCCTCTACAGATCCAAATACCTCATCGGCATCCATAGTTTCGTCTAGAGTTTCAACCTCTACATATACAATATCTCCAAGTTCACCCTGCGCAAAATCTGTGATTCCTACAGTAGCGATGTCCCCATCTATGGCAACCCACTCGTGGTCTTTTGTGTATTTTAAATTTGATGGAATATTCATAGTAATGTGTGTGTTTTTGTGTTTGTATTCTAATTACCAAAATTATATCTTAGGGTCAAACCACTGCGTATTGTTGTTTGTGGGAAAGCAGTTGAAATTGCATACTCAGAAAACGTGTGGTCATAGTAAAATGCAGCAGTTAGGTTTTTGCTCAAAGCGTAGTCTACTAACAACTGTGCTCCGTAAATAGTTTGTCCTGCAGTGGTTTGGTTATTCTCGATATCCAAATAGCGTATGATGGTTCTGTTATCTCTTCTCGAAAGGTCTAACCTAAAGTTTAAGTCACTTTTTAATATTTGCTTTTTACCGCCAAAATTAGTTCCAATTCTTAGGTCTTTAATTCTGTAACCAAGACCAATAATAACTTCATCTCCCTTAATTTCTGTAAGAAGGTTGTTTGCAAAACTCAAACCAAGGGCTCTATCTTTTCTATACTCTGCGGTGACCTTAACAGAGTTTTTCATCTCAAGGTCAATTTTAAGTAGTGGAGAAAATTGCTCAGTAAGGTTTACATTGGTTAAAAACTGCTCGCTTTTAAAATCTCCAGCTTGATCTTTTGAGGCTGTTGCTGGGTTGCCATCTCTAGAACGGTTGTAATCCAAATTGGTCTGGAATTGGTTTACAGTATACCCTGCAGTATATCCATGCTGAAGCGAGAACCTTTTGAAGCGTTTTTTAAACCATCCCAAACGCATAAAACCTGTATATTTAATATCCCAATTGGGCAGAGGTATGTCTCTTAAAATCCCCTTTTTCTCACTCTGTACATCTGCACCTCTGTAGGCGGCTATAAAGGAGGGTAACAATACATCTTGACTTGTGGGGCCAAATCCAACTGGATATCCTGTTTCTGGATCTACCGGGAAGCTGTCTGTACCATAAAATTCTGATGCCAAGTTATTGGCAACAATGAGTCTGTTGCTTCTAAAAGCGTCAAATGGCACAGAGGCTGCATCTGTTGTGCTTTGAAAGGCTGTGGCAATTAATAGTGTTGAAATATTAAAGTTTCCAGAGCTTACTGGAGTTAGCGAATTATACTGCCCATCTTCAATGATATAGTTCTCTGAGTAATTCTCTGAGTAAATTCTGCTGGCATTGATGTCTATTTTAAGATCTCTAATGGGTTCGAGATTTACTTGCACGTCTAACTGACTTGTTTCATTCTCTGTGTATTGCTCATTGTATTCTGGATACAAGGTTAACCATCCATTTCGTGCCGCCTGATCTCTAACCTCAGCTTGGCTTCCAAAGGTAAAGCCTGCGGTTGGTTTTAGTGTCCCTATAAAACCAATAGAGCGGTTATACCCTGGCAAGAAAATACCGTTAGTTTCTTGGTAGTTAAACTGTGCTTTTTTAATCATTGTGGCTAGCCCAATAAGTGTATTGGCAGCCTTGTCTGCATTGCTTAATCCATTTCCGAATCCGCCGCCAGAACCCCCGCCCCTTGCTGATGAATTATTACCACCTTTAGCGGCGAGCCCTAGAGCGTCACTCTTAGGATTGGACTTTGCATCTTTACCCCCTTTTGCACCCTGGCCTTTTGGATTAAAACCACCCCCGTTTCCAGTTGAGCTATTTCTTACACCTCGTGACCCTCTACTAGCCTTCTTTTTTGAGAGTCCGATGTATCTATAAAAAGCGCTGAAATCATAGGTTGAATTGATACGATGTGTGCTTGCATTTTGGATGGAATTTCCTAAGTCATAGGTTTGCACAGTACCGTCAGACAATTCAATATCAATGTTGTTGAATAAATCACTGCCGTCTTGCCATTGGAAATCTCCTGTATATGAGTAAGTGGCACGAATCCACTTTAGAAAAGGGAATTTAGCAGTTGGAAGATCATAATTTATTTGCAAGGATTGAAAGTGCTGGTTGGGATCTCCTACATCAAACAGACCATCAAAAACTCCAATTTGATTGTTTGCAATACCTTGGTCATCTATATAGTTGGTAACAATTCTGTTATTGGAAGTCGTGAAATTAAAGCGGAAGGATTTGGTCAAGTTATAGTTAATTGCATAATCCCAATCAAACAAATAGTTTCTTTGAAAAAGCACTGGCAAGCCTATATTACCCTCCTCTAAATTTAGTTCTCTAAATTTTTGTTCATTGTGTTGTCTTAAAATATTAGAGTTAACCGAAATACTTGTTGGCAGATAATTGAGATTAAGATCTTTTAAAAACTTCCAGTATTTGCCCTTAAAAATAGAATCGTTCTTTTTAAATGGCTCAAATGTTTTGGGAGTGAAGTTGTAGGCATATGTTGCGCCCAAACGCACGTTTTGATCTAAAGCCTCTTGAATTTCAAAATCGTTATGATCAATTTGATTGTAAGAGGCAGAGAGAGTGAGGTTCTCTACGTCATACACTTTTGGCTTACCCTCTGAAGTACGCTCTTTACGAACTCCAATAAAATTAATACTCTGCCTTTTTGTATAATCTACAGACTGCTCTAAAATCTGGTCTCTTCTTTGTGAATTTTCTTCATTATCTAACCTGGTTTGCAATTCTACATCTTGATACTCTGGGTCAAATTGCGGTGTGATTAATTTTTCTGACCTACCATAATTAAAAGGTAATTGGATTCCCCATTTCTTTGGTAGCATCTGCCCAAGGTTTAGGTTGGTTACCAGATCATATTCTTGCACGTCTTCCCTGCTTCTATCATTTGGCCCTTGTTCTAACGAACCAAAACCAATGGTACTTACTCTACCTGTTGCGCTTAGATTTGCAAAATCTGCAAAGTTCGCATCCATGGCAGCAACTGCAGCCCAACCTCCTTGGTTTTGCAGCTCAGATAAACGTAATTCATTAAACCAAACTTCTCCACATAGTTCTGTATTGGTCTCGTTTCTCACACCAATCATGGCAATACGAATATCACCAAAACTTGGATTACCCTTCATACCTACCCTGAGTATGTTTGAAGGTAAACCATCAATTTGGCCCTCTTCAAAGAAGTGTAATTGGTTTGGGGCATAGGTGGCAGGATCCCCTAGAATGGTAGATTTTAAATCTTGTAACAAGCTAAGAGGCAAGTTGAGTCTGTTCTCTACAGGCCAAATTTCTTCTGCATTTGTGGTGTTGAAAGCCGTTGGTTTCAAAGAAACTTGTACTTCATAAAAACTTTCTGTTAAATCATTACCCATTCTAATAAATGCAACCAGATCACCCTCAGACAAGGCTGTTTGATTCACTATAGATTCGGCATGAATAAACATTTCTAAGTTTTTATACTGCCGCATATCTACACTGAAATTTTTATAGACACCTCGGGCATCATTTTGCTCTAACCCACAAACACGTAGCGCTAGAGATTGTTCATCTTGCCTGATGATATTGTTGTTGTTATTCAGTTGTTCTCTAACAACTCCAGGTGGCAAGGTATAGGGTATGGGTTGTCTGTTTTCGTTGTCTATGATATTGACTGCCTCTACCTCAAATACAGTATCATCAAGAGCAGGGTCCTCTTGGGTTACATTATCAAGGGTTTGCAAGTATCTTCTGTAATCTCCTCTAACCAACTCTAGGGTTCCCAAACGGAGTGTTGTTTGCTGTTCAAAGCCAGACATATACATACGCATAAAACGTATTGATCTGAAATCTGAAATACCATTTACTGCCCTGTCAAAATCTGCAACAGGAACCTTGAACTGAACCCACCTAACATCCAAAGAACTATTATCTTGGAGTGTAATGGTACTCTCACGCACGTCTGTAACATAATCATTGGTGGCAGGGGTTAGTGCATCTCTGTTGATAGGTATGTTGTACTCATAATAACTATCTACAGTATTCATAGAGTTATCACGGTTAATATCTTCTACATCTGGCTGGGTGGTAGAACCACGATTTGTATTTGTTACCTCAACTGGAGAATTTCCCTCTGTCCCGTTGTATTGCTTGTAACGACTCCTGATATCGCCAGAGGCCTGTAAGAAGTATTGATAGTTGTCATTTGCAGGGTCAGCAAGTCCACTAAAGGCCGGATACATATCGCTCTCCTGTGCATTGTTTAAACCATCATACCCTACATCTTGATTGATACGCTCTTGTCCCTCTGTGTCAAAAGTGTAGACCAACGATTGATTGGTAGGGACCTTACCCCAAATTGTTGGTGTTGTGTTGGTTGAACTGCCATCTTGAGGCAACCCATTCTCATATTGTTTTCTGCCATCTTTTAAAACATCTTCAGAAATATTTCCTAGGTTGAAACTTAGTGTTCCTCCAGTATTGGTGTTATTTTCCTCGTATATAAACGGATCCAATAACCAAAACTGAATAAACTCCACATTGCTTCTCTCAAAATCTGTGGTCGTCAACTCTCTAGAAATTCCTCCAAAGTTACCAGCAGGATTAGGCAACTCGTTAGTGCCCCCAGCAGCTGGATTAAAATTATATTCTCCACGCTCGCTAGGATAAAAAGAAAGGTCTAACGAAAATAGTGCCTGGGTTTGCCCCTGAATTATATCTTGTGCAGGAAAGATTTCATCTCTAAAGATTCGTCTTGTGAAGGGCGAGGATAAGTCTTGATTTGTAATTCCATCTGGTCTTTGGCTGCTATAAAAAATAGGGTCAATGGTATACCAGTTTAAACGGGCACGCTTGTAATTATAATCTAGTGTGCTGTTTGGCTGTTCTCCCCCAAAACCATCTGGAGAGGAAGACAAACGCCATGAGGTTGCAGTACTGATGTCAAATTCTGTTTGTGAAGACTCAAAATCATCAATGTAGACCGTGGTTCTTCCTCCAAAATCTGAAACCTCTGGAGCACTTGGTAATAAATACGCAAATTCACCACGCACAGAAAAATTTGACTCTACGTCTGTATCAATATTAGGGAGCTTGTTTACCAGTCGGGTAAAGAAAGGAACCTGGGTTGCATAATTTAAATTAACCCCAAATATTTGATTGTTAATTGGTTCAACATTATAGGTGGATTTTTGCGTAAGTGGGCGTTCGTTGAGCCTAAGATAGGTACCTCCTATGACAAAGTTTTCATTGAATTTATGCTCAATATTTAAACCTGTAAAGCGTTTTGTTTGTTGTCCAAAAAGTGTATTGTTTTCTACTGTTATGTTGACAGGAGTGTTTGAAGCTAGCAAAGAAGGGTCCAAAATCTGCACCGTTCCAGCTTGATAGTTTACCGTGTAATCAACCCCTTCAGATAAAGTTCTTCCTCCTGCAGTAACTACTACAGAGCCCTGTGGGATGTTAAAAGCTCCGATAGGTATTCCGTTCCCACCACTAGATTTATACCTACCTGTTAACTGAAATTTATTTTTATCACTATCTTCTTGTTCTGCCTGAGTTTTGGTTGATGTGTAAAGGGTTCTAAACACGTATTTGCTTTGATTGGCATTATAACTCTCGGGCATATCATACTGACTAGAGGCTGTGGAGGGATCATCTAGCTTATTGAAAAGATATTCACCAAAAGGCTCCACACTTGTAAATATGATACGCCCGTTTTGCTGATCTACCGTTAGCCCTGGTATAAAATCAAAAAAACCATCTCCCCCTTGTTGAGGATCATTATTGAAATTTAATCTATCGAGATTAAAAACCCTTAATAGTGTTTTGTTATCAACATCGTCAGGTAAGGCAACTGCAGGATTGGTAATTGTTCCCTGGGCAGCAGTAATGTAATTTAAAGGTGCTGGATCTCTGTATTGGATGTCTAATCTAAAGTCTTCTTGTTCTAACTGAAAGGCTCCCAGAGAGTAAATATTTTTCATCATCAAATCCCAGATGGGCTCTGTTACATTGGTAATGTTGCTTTTAAGTAATTTTACGATTAAATTTTGAGGGATGCCTTCTATGTCATCCATTCCTGGATTTCCTGGCTCTCCAGGTCTAACAAGTCCTCCTGTAGCATCTACCCCGTCGGTGGAGAACTCACCTACTTGGTATACTTTTCCGTTAACCGTATATTGAAATGATACCGCAATGACCTCATCATTGTTTAACCGTTGGTTTAAAGAAATATATCCCAACTGAGAGTTAATGGTATATTCACTGGCTCTTAATTTTCTAGCGTTTTCAAGGGTTAAAAAATCTGAGCCATCTTGTACTTGCACACCTCCAAACCCTTGTTGTACAGTGGCTATATCTCTAATTTGTTCATTTAAGATCCCTTGTGCACTTGAGTCATCGATTCCAAAAGGGTTGAAATCATTGTTACCATTATCAGGAAAAGAATTAGGAGGTCTGTTTAAAAATCCACCTGGTATGTTATCTAAACCAATGTTTGATATCTTAGACTCACCAACATCTTGCAAGGCCACAATATTACGAACATCTTGGGTTTGGTTTCCTCTATTGGTAATCCAAGCCTCTACTCTTGTGATTTGAACATTAGAACGAATAAATGGATATTGCTTTAAGGCTCTATCATAGGTATCTCTAAAATAATGTGCTAAGAAAAAGTGACGATTTTCATCATAGTTTAAGGCATAGATATCAAAATCGGTAATGGTACCACCACCCTCTGTGGTTACGTTTCTAGTCTCAGATTGCTGCTCGGAGAATACACCTGTAATTTTAGTTTTTCCAAATTGCAACTCTGTTTTTACACCAAATAGACTTTGAGCACCAGGAATAAGGGTGCTATTTAAGGGCATGCTTACATTACCTACCTCTATGGAACGAATGATATCATCCTCTGTGGGTGTGAATTCAAGTTTTACTTGGTTTTGAAAATCAAAGGTTGACTGGGTATCATAGTTTGCAGTTACCTGTAAACGCTCTCCAACTTTTCCAAGCAAACTTAGGCTAATGCGCTGGTCAAAATCAAAAGATAAATTACTTCTGTTTCTTGGGGAAAATGCTGGATTGTCCTGTTTTGTGTACAGAAGACCTAAATCCATCTCTACGGTTCCTTGAGGTATTACCTCTATGGTATTTCCTCCAAATACAGATTCAAAAAAGCTAGAATTAACATAAAACTTGGGAAGAAGGTTTTTCTGGGCATCTTCAGCGCCATCTTTTCTTCCATCAGCGGCATCAATTTTTTCTTTGAAATAATCGCGCATTTGCTCCTTTAAGATTAAATCACGATAGGCCTCAGGACTCAACACAAGGGGAAGGCCCACATTAAAATCACCTAACATTTCACTGTAGTAGTAG
>CATEMS010000174.1 GCA_949507465.1 Flavobacteriaceae bacterium | reverse complement strand
TTTGGTTTGTTTAGGGTCTTCTAGTTGGTCGCAAATAGCCACTCTACACCCAGCCATCACTAGCTTGGGCAAATAGGTATTTACAGAATGGTGCGGAAATCCTGCCAAAGGGGTCTGCTCTCCGCCATTGTTTCTGGCGGTAAGGGTGATGTTTAAAATTCCGGCAGCTTTTACAGCATCCTGGCCAAAGGTTTCATAAAAATCTCCAACCCTAAACAACAGAAGCGCATCAGGATATTTAACCTTAATGGCATTGTATTGTTTCATTAAAGGAGTGACCTTTTTTGCTTTTGACATTCTAACTGATCTAATCTTAAGTGTAAAAATAACTTTTTATACATATTTAGAAAGACTATCACACAAGTAATATTTCTTTGAGAGATAGCCTCACATAAAAAAAGTATTTTTGTAGCATGGAAAACAGAAAATTAAAAAATAGTGAACTAGGCAGAATAGATTCACAAGGTTTTAAAAATGCAGAAAAAACACCCCTTATAATTATTTTAGATAATATTCGCAGCTTAAACAATATAGGTGCTGTATTTAGAACCGCAGATGCTTTTTTAATAGAGAAAATTTATCTGTGCGGTATCACGGCTAAGCCGCCTCACAAAGACATTCATAAAACAGCTCTTGGAGCCACAGATAGCGTAGAATGGCAATACGCAGAAAACACCCTAGATGTGATAAAAACGCTAAAAGCCCAGGGAGTTTTTATTGCCAGTGTAGAACAGGCGCAATACGCCATTTCTTTAAAAGATTTTAAAACAAGCCCAAACCAAAAATACGCTATTGTTTTGGGCCACGAGGTAAAAGGAGTGCAGCAAGAAGTTGTAAATAATAGCGACGGGGTAATTGAAATCCCTCAATACGGCACCAAACACTCTTTAAATATTGCTGTAAGTTGTGGAATTGTTATTTGGGATTTATTCTGTAAAATAAAAGCCTAAGGCAGTGTCTTGGTTTTTATAAACGTCTTTTTTACTTGGCTAAAATTTGATCCAATAAAAGCAAATAATCACCTCTGTTTTCTACAAAATCTAGTCCTGAGATATCAATTATTTTGATGCTGTCATTGTGCTGGTTTTTGATAAACTCTAGATACCCATCATTAATTTTTTGTAAATAATCTGCCTGTATTGAGTTTTCATAGCTGCGGCCTCGTTTTTTTATATTCTCTAGCAGCCGCTCTGTATTTTGGTATAAGTAGATATACACATCTGGCTTTGGCAACTCTTTGTGCATTAAATAAAACAGTTTTTTGTACAAATTATACTCCTCTTGCTGCAAGGTAACTTTGGCAAAAATAAGAGACTTATAGGCATCGTAATCTGCAACCACGCATTGATTAAACAAATCAAACTGGGCGATATCTTCCAAAAGTTGTTGGTATCTGTCTGCCAAAAAAGACATTTCTAAGGCAAAGGCATACCGCTGGGGGTCCTTGTAAAATTTAGGTAAAAAAGGATTGTCTTTAAAACGCTCTAAGATGAGTTTGGTATTAAAATCTGTAGATAGCATCTGGCACAAGCTGGTTTTACCAGCGCCAATATTTCCCTCAATGGCAATGTAATTTATCTTTGAGAAATCATACCTATCTATTGGGTTAGACAACTCTTTGGTTTGTTTGTCCACCACACTGGTGTCTTTTGTGTGTGATAGCATATCCGCCAGTGTCTTTTGTGAAACAGGATGCACCATCTGTGGAGAAATATCTACCAAAGGCTGGAGTACAAATTTTCGGTGAGCCATCTGCGGGTGAGGCACCTGCAAATGTGCTTGACTTATAACCTGCTGGTTGTAAAACAACATATCAATATCAATCACCCGAGAGGCATACCCAGCCCCTTTTGAGCGCTGTCTGCCTAGGGTTTTTTCTATGCTTAGAATTTCTTTTAAAACAACTTGGGCCTTGTAGGGTGTTTGCAAAACAAGCACACAATTTAAAAAATCAGCCCCATCAAACCCAAGGGCTGGTGTTTGATACACAGCAGAGATGTTGGTGATGGTCCCTATTTGCTTAAAAATAGCGTCTACAGCAACTTGTAGGTACTCAAATCTATCACCTAGATTAGTACCCAAAGCCAAATATACGGTATGTGTGTTATTGATAATTTTACTTAATTTTAGGCCTAAATTAATCAAAAGAAAATGACTGACAATCTTCTTTTTCTTAATACCTTACTATTGTGAGTAAAAACAGCCTACAAGATCAACTCCTAGCTCAGCGTATCTACCTTATCTTAGGGGGCTTATTTATTGCGTCTTTGGTGGTTTCAAACCTAATTTTTCAGAAATTTTTTTATTGGGATTTTTTTGGACTCTACACCTTTGAAATATCTGTAGGCATCCTGCCCTACCCCATAACGTTTTTAATCACAGATCTTATTAGTGAGGTCTATGGGAAACGAAAAGCAAACCAAATTGTAACAATGGGCATATTTGCCTCCCTGTTCTCATTGCTTATCATATCTGTTGCGGGAGCTGTTCCGGCCACAAATTGGAGCCCTGTAGATGATGCGCTATTCTCAAAAGTGTTTGGAGCAACTGCCTTGGCTGTTTTTGCCTCTATGATGGCCTATGTAACGGCTCAGTACATTGATATACAAATCTATCATTTCTGGAAGCGCATCACAAAAGCAAAACACCTATGGTTGCGCAATAACTTCTCTACCTTCTTTTCTCAATTTATAGACACGTCAGTTGTTCTTTTACTGTTGTGTAGCTTTGGCAAAATTAAATGGGAACTTTTTTCTGGTTTGCTTTTGGGAGGTGTGTTATATAAAATTTTAATTGCTGTACTAGACACCCCTTTATTGTATTTGTTTGTGGGGCTTTTTAGAAAACGATTTGCCCTAGCGCCAGGACAAGAGTTAGACCAAAAATTTGAACACTTGTAACCCTTACCCTTCTACTTTAATACCTACATGGTTATAGAAACCACAAACCCCTCGTTGCTTCTAACGTTAAACACGGTGTTGTCCTCAAAAATAAGATATTGCCCTTTAACGCCTCTTAGCGTGCCAGAATACGCTGGAGTTTTTACAAGGTTCAGGGTTTTGAGTTTACTGGGGTATTGCAATACAGGGAATTCAAGGGTGGTTTCTTTGGAGTGGTCTTTAAAATAAGGCAAAGCCTCTTGAGGGATGTATTGTTTTAATCTATCACGCCAAGCGCTGAGGTCTTGTTCTTGTATTTCGTTTTTAAGCATGGTGCGCCAGTTGGTTTTATCACCCACGTAATTCTTGAGAGCAACCTCAGTGATCCCCGCCAAATATCTATTTGGCAATTCTGCAATTTCTAGGGCTTTGTGGGCTCCTTGGTCTATCCACCGAGTGGGTATTTGGGTTTTGCGAGTAACCCCAACTTTAACATTGCCACTGTTTGCTAAATACACAATGTGAGGGGTAAGTTGCACGGCTTTTTCATAGGCTAAGTTGCGATCTTCAATACCCAAATGGGCCTTACTTTTTTCTGGATGTATGATCCAATCTGCAGCTTGAGGGATTTCAAAAAAACAATCATAACAATACCCCTGGCGATATATTTTTTTCTCCTTTTTACAATTCATACACTCATAGCCCAAAAAGCAGATGTTTATTTTTTTATCAAGAAGCTGATTTATGTGCAAGAAATCATTCTCAAATACCAAATAGTATTGGATGGGACTCCCTATTTCTGTTCTCATTTTTGTTAAAGCGCCTTGGAATTGCATAAAATAATATTGTACATTTAGACCTTAAAGATAGTGCAAAAATATGCCAATACCCATAGTAAATTCTATAGCATCTTGGTTTTTAAAAAAGCGTTTCCATCAAATAGAACTTTTTTTGAAGTACCCTATTGATGTTCAAAACGAACTACTAGAAGAACTTTTGCATACCGCAAAAAACACTGAAGTGGGCAAACAATATGACTTTGCATCCATACACAACTACAAAGAATTTGCAAGCAGAGTTCCCGTTACAAGTTATGAGGAGGCTCACCATCAAATTGAACGCGCAAGAAAAGGAGAAAGCAATATATTTTGGCCCACTCCCATTACATGGTTTGCAAAATCTAGCGGAACTACAAATTCTAAGAGTAAATTTATTCCTGTTAGTGGGGCCTCTCTAGAGCACTGCCATTATGCTGCCAGTAAAGATTTACTGTGTATGTACCTTAATAACAATCCAGATGCCAATTTGTTTTTAGGGAAAAGTCTGCGCCTAGGAGGAAGCAAACAATTATACAAAGAAAACAAAACTGTTTTTGGAGATCTCTCTGCCATACTAATAGACAATATGCCTTTTTGGGCAGAATATAGCAGCACCCCAAACAATGAAGTTTCTCTTATGGCAGATTGGGAAGTAAAGATGCAGGCCATTGTAAAACAAACCACTCAAGAAAATGTAACAAGCCTAGCTGGAGTTCCTTCCTGGATGTTAGTTTTACTAAATAATGTGCTAGAAGCTACCGGTGCATCAAATCTGTTTGAAATATGGCCTAATCTCGAGGTTTATTTCCATGGAGGGGTCAATTTTGATCCTTACATAAACCAGTATAATGCTATATTACCCAAAGAAAATTTCAGGTATTATGAAATCTACAATGCCAGTGAAGGTTTTTTTGCCATTCAGGACAGAAATGCCGATAAAGAGCTTTTACTAATGTTAGACTACGGCATCTTCTATGAGTTTATACCTATGGACAGCTACGGGAGTGCTTCACAACAAATAATACCCCTGGGTGAGGTAGAGGTCGCCAAAAATTATGCCATTGTAATTACAACCAATGCTGGTTTGTGGCGCTATAAAATTGGAGATACCGTTCGCTTTACATCCATAAACCCCTACAGAATAAAAGTGACGGGCAGAACCAAACACCACATCAATGTCTTTGGTGAAGAACTCATTATTGAAAATGCTGAAATGGCATTAAAACAGGCCTCAAAACAAACCCAGTGTGAAATCGTGGATTACACAGCAGCGCCTATTTTTATGGAAGGCAATAAAAAAGGAGCCCATGAGTGGATTGTAGAATTTAAAACCCCACCAAAAGACCTCACCCTTTTTACAAAGGCTTTGGACACCGCTCTGATGAACCTAAATAGTGATTATGAGGCCAAACGACAAAACAACACAACCCTAACCATGCCCAGGATTCACATAGCCAGGCAAAAGTTATTTTATGATTGGCTCAAACAAAAAAATAAATTAGGAGGCCAACACAAAGTACCAAGGCTTTCTAATAAACGAGATTTTATAGAGCAACTCCTGCTATTAAACAACTAATTAACAGGTGCTTATAGGCTAAGATACTGCCTTGAGTTTTTTGATGGTAGCTTTATTTAATTTCTCTTCTGCATATTGCTGGGTGACACTCAAAGTGGTTTGGTCTCCTCCAGGTAATTCAAACATTGCGTCTGTTAAAATAGCCTCACACAAAGACCTCAAACCTCTGGCCCCTAGTTTGTATTCAATGGCCTGATCTACAATAAAATCTAAGGCCTCTGTGGTGACTATAAGTTCTATGTTGTCCATTTCAAACAATTTTTTGTATTGCTTGATAATGGCATTTTTTGGTTCGGTTAAAATTGATCGTAAAGTGCCCTTATCCAAAGGATTCATATAAGTTAACACAGGCAAGCGGCCAATGATCTCGGGTATCAAGCCAAACTGCTTTAGATCTCTGGGTATTATATAGCGCAACATCTGATCTTTTTCTAAAGAATTTTCTTTCTTCGAGGCGCTAAATCCTACTGCTTGCATGTTTAGCCTTTTAGAGATGTGTCTTTCTATACCATCAAAAGCACCTCCAGCAATAAACAATATATTTTCTGTATTGACCTCAATAAACTTCTGGTCTGGATGTTTTCTGCCTCCCTTTGGTGGTACGTTAACCACAGTACCCTCTAGGAGTTTAAGCAATGCTTGCTGAACCCCTTCTCCACTTACATCTCTGGTAATAGATGGGTTGTCACTCTTGCGTGCAATTTTATCTATCTCGTCAATAAATACAATGCCTTTTTCGGCTTTCTCTAGATTGTAATCTGCGGCTTGTAACAAACGAGTTAAAATGGTCTCTACATCTTCTCCAACATAACCTGCTTGGGTGAGTACCGTTGCATCTACAATGGCAAGTGGCACATTGAGCATTCTTGCAATGGTCTTGGCAACTAGTGTTTTACCAGTTCCTGTTTGCCCAACGATAATGATGTTACTTTTTTGAATATCTATGTCATCCTCTGTCACGGGTTGTAATAACCGTTTGTAATGATTATACACCGCCACAGACATTACTTTTTTGGTATGTTCTTGCCCTATTACGTAATCATCCAAAAACGCCTTGATGGTCTTTGGCTTTTTTAGCATCACGTCTTTGCTTAGTTGCTGATCAACCCCTTGTGAGCCCTCCTCTACAACAATCCCGTGAGCCTGTTGTATGCAACGATCGCAAATATGGGCATCTATACCCGCAATAAGCAAACTAGTGTCTACTTTTTTACGACCACAGAAAGAACATTCTAAAACCTCTTTTGACATGCCTTGCTTTTTTGTTATCCTCTTTTTAAAATCTCGTCAATCATACCGTACTCCAGTGCCTTATCAGACTTCATCCAGTAATCACGATCACTATCTTGATATACCTTATCGTAGCTTTGCCCAGTATGACTTGCTATGATATTGTATAACTCTTCTTTTAAGATCAAAATTTCTCTGGCGGTGATCTCTATATCACTTGCTTGGCCTTGAGCGCCTCCTAGTGGCTGATGGATCATCACTCTTGAGTGAGTTAAGCCACTGCGTTTGCCCTTCTCTCCAGCACACAACAACACGGCTCCCATAGAGGCAGCCATCCCTGTGCAAATGGTAGCTACATCTGGCTTTATAAATTGCATGGTGTCATAAATACCCAAACCAGCATATACACTTCCTCCAGGAGAGTTGATGTAAATCTGAATGTCTTTAGAAGCATCTACACTTTCTAAAAAAAGTAGTTGTGCCTGCACAATATTGGCTACTTGGTCACTAATGCCTGTACCTAAAAAGAT
>CATEMS010000173.1 GCA_949507465.1 Flavobacteriaceae bacterium | reverse complement strand
TTACAGCTTGGTTTGTAATTTAAGAAAGTTGAAAAGTTAATTTTCTTCTAGTATCTGCTCCCAATCTCTTTCTACAGTTTTACCGCTACATTTTTAGCTTTTTAGTTTACAGCACATGTCATAATTGTTTGAGTCTGAGGACTCCTGTTATGGAATCATTCCTTTTTTTGGAAAATATCCGAACAAAATATTGGATATATTCCAAAAAAATGTATATTTGAATATGGACACAAAATTATCTATAGAAGCCAGACGCTTTAAAAAAGTAAGAGAAGAACTCAATCATACCCAACAATATTTTGCTGAAATTCTTGGTATTGGTGCCACAACAGCAGATATAGAGCGAGGTAAAACAAAATTATCTGGTAAGGTAGTTATGGAGCTTTTACGTCAATTTAATATAAACCCATTGTGGTTGTTTGGTGAGAGTTACAATAAGGTTGTCAATATCAATGGAGGTGATGTAAGTCCCAAGGTAATTACTCTTGATGTAGATCAAAATGATACCATCGCCCTAGTCAATCAAAAAGCGGCGGCAGGATATCCACATAATGTTCAAGATGTTGAGTGGTATGAAACATTACCTGCATTTAATATACCTCTACCTCAATACAGAAATGCGACCTATAGAGGTTTTCAAGTTGAGGGAGACAGTATGTTGCCAAGCATAAGACCAAATGAGTGGGTCCTTGGAAAGGCCGTACCTAGTATATCAGAAGCCAGTGATCGTAAAATTTATATTGTGGTGCTTCATGATTCTGTTTTGGTGAAAAAGTTGCAAAAAGTTCCTGGCGCGCCAGATCGGGTTCGGTTAATTTCCTTAAATCCAGAATACATTCCAATAGAGGTTGCTGTAAAGAGTATACAAGAACTATGGCTTGTAAATAGTAAGCTAACCTTTGGCATTGATGAGCCCAATGAGAGTTCTTTGCTCAGGGAGTTACAACAATCTATGGAAGAACTTAAGGGGCAAATTAACAGTTTAAACACTTAAGTTATTTTCTTGTGAGTTTTGAGCACCTTTATGAGTTTCTTACTGCCCTTGATCAAAACAATTCCAAAGACTGGATGGATATCAATCGAAAGCAATACCATAGGGTCAGAGACTTTTATATAGCTTGGCTAGATGCCATGAATGAAAAATTAGCAGCCATCGATACAGATTATTTTGTTACACCCGGAAAAAAAGCCATTAACCGCATCAATAATAATTTGATGTTTCAGCCCTTAAAACCGGTGTATAAAAACCATTTTGGAGCTGGTCTAGACCAAATTAGCAAACAAGGAGATTTTTACATACACATTGGTATAGAAGAGAATTTTATTGGTGGTGGCTACTGGCATCCCTCTTCAAAAGTGTTAAAAAGCATAAGAGAGGCCATTGATTACAATGGCCATGAACTTGTAGCAATTTTAAATAAAAAATCTTTCAAAGAAACTTTCGGAGATTTATTGCCAACTAAAAGCCTCAAAAATGCTCCAAAGGGCTACCAAGCAGACCATCAGTACATTAAACTTTTAAGAAGAAAATCATTTGCAGCAGGAAAAACGTTTACAAAACAAGAGGTATTGGCCCCAGATTTTAATCAAAGAGTGGTTGCACTTTATATGGAGTTGCTGCCTTTTAGAAGGTATTTGAATAATGCAGTTACTGTTTAGCTACTGTGCTATTTTGTGAGTTTTTAGGTACTCCTCTATCTTCTTTGTTGCTCCGGTGTTGCTGTCAACAAAATGCCCGCATATCATTCCTGTTCTATTTCTAAAATTTGTATCTTCTTCTAATTTACTGAGAATAGTTTTGCACTCAGTACTATCCTCTACAGAAAACAATCCCCCTATAGATCTTAGTTTTACAGCTTCTGGGAACTTGTTATAATTCTTGCCAATTACTATTGGAACGCCAAAAGTTGCGGGTTCTAATATATTGTGCAAGCCTTTTGTTCCTGCGCCCCCTCCAACATACACAATATCTGCATAACTGTATATCTTGGCAAGTAAACCAACAGTGTCTATGATAAATACTTGTGCCGTATCAATGGGGTCCATATTTCCTTTGGCTATGCTTTGAGAGTATAAAACGGTTTGCTTTTTAATCTTGTTTTTTAGTGCTAAAACTCTACTAGTATCTATGGCGTGGGGAGCAATGATACATTTTATGTGTTTTGGTACCTGGTTTATGTACTCAAGGAGTAAGTCTTGATCTTCCTCCCAGATACTCCCACAAACAATGCATGTGTGGTCTTTTTTGAAACGGGCTATAAAATCCAGGGTATTGTCCATTGTAATTTGTTGTGATACCCTATCAAATCTAGTATCTCCACTAACGCTAGTATTGGTTATTCCAATGGTTTGTAACAATTCTTTTGAGACAAGGTCTTGTAAAAAAAAGTGGTCAAAGCTTTCTAATGCCCTTCTCATTACTCCTCCGTAGGATTTAAAAAACAGTTGTTCCTTTCTAAAGGCTCCTGAAATTAAATACGTTTTTATTTCTTGCCGCTTCAACTCTGTTAAGTAGTTGGGCCAAAATTCATATTTAACAAAAAACACCAGCGATGGATGTACCTGCTGGATGAACCTTCTTGCGTTTCTTTTGGTGTCCAAGGGCAAGTAAACCACAACATCTGCAATGGAAGTATTTTTTTTATTCTCATAACCAGAAGGGGAGAAAAAACTTACAATAATTTTGTGATTTGGATGTGATTTTTTTAGTGAGTGCATTACAGGGACACCTTGTTCAAACTCACCTAGGGAGGCACAATGAAACCAAATCGTTTGGTCTTTGCCTGAAATATTATCCTCTAATACCTGGAAAGTTTGTTTGCTTCCGGCCACAAATAGTTTTAGTTTTTTGCTAAAATGCTGGGCTATAGATAAAATACCTTTGGTAGTATAAAGC
>CATEMS010000172.1 GCA_949507465.1 Flavobacteriaceae bacterium | reverse complement strand
GTTTTCAGAGAGCACAGGCATGATCGTGCTATTGTTCAGCGCAAAAGCCTCAAGTATATCTAACCAATTGGTATGTTGTTTTACATGAAATGACTCTAGAGAATATTGATAGGCTTCTAGGGTTTTCTCTGCGTTGTAGCAGTGAATGTCATTTTCTGAAATAGAGCCTTCAAAAACCCCATCCTTGGTCACAGGAATGTGCGAGTAGGTGAGTTGGTTAAAAGCGTTTTGAACTTCACTCACTTTTGTGGTAAGCTCAAAAGCAGTGATGTCATTAATGATGTATTGTTGTGTGTTCACAGCAAATGTTTTTATGCAAAATACTTAAAATATAGTTTCAAAACTGTGCTTAAGCATTGTATTTTTGTTCCAAATTTATAATGATGACAAAGTTAAGTGTAAATATTAATAAAATTGCAACATTGCGCAATGCACGGGGTGGAAATTACCCCAATGTGGTAAAGGTGGCAAAAGATGTTCAGTTATTTGGGGCCCACGGGGTAACCATACATCCACGCCCAGATGAGCGTCACATAAAATATCAAGATGCCTATGATTTAAAACAGGCAGTTACCAAAGAGTATAATATAGAGGGAAATCCAATAGTAAAATTTATGGACATGGTTTTAAAAATAAAACCAACTCAGGTTACCCTGGTGCCAGATAGTATAGATGCCATTACCTCAAATGCGGGTTGGGACACCATACAACATAAAGACTTTTTAAGTGAAGTAATTTCAGAATTTAAAAGCAGTGGTATTCGTACTTCTATTTTTGTAGACCCAGTATTAAAGAGTATTGAGGGAGCAGCTAGCGTTGGTGCAGATAGAATAGAATTGTACACTGAGACTTTTGCAAAGCAGTATGCAAAAGGAGATTTGGAGGCTGTAGTGCCTTATGATGCCTGCGCAAAACTTGCACATCAATTACAGATGGGTGTCAACGCTGGTCATGATTTATCCTTAGAGAACATTTCGTTTTTTGCAAAAAATGTATCACACCTAGCAGAGGTGAGTATTGGCCACGCGCTTATCTCTGAGGCTATATATAAAGGATTGCAGCCAACCATCGAGGCCTACCTCTCTAACCTAGAATAACATATGGTATTGCATTCACAAATTATTGGAACTGGCACCCCTTTTTTAATTCTTCATGGTTTTTTGGGCATGAGTGATAATTGGAAAAGCTTGGGAAAAAAATTTTCCGCTCATGGATATCAAATGCACCTTATTGACCAGCGCAATCACGGAAGAAGTTTCCATGATTCTGAATTTAGTTACAAGGCCATGGCACAAGATATTGTAACCTATTGTGAGCATCATAAACTCAGCAATATAATCTTACTTGGTCATTCTATGGGAGGAAAAACAGCTATGGAATTTGCTGTTACTTACCCAGAAAATATTTCAACACTACTCATAGCAGACATTGCACCAAAGCATTACAAGGAGCATCATCAAGATGTTTTAAGGGGCCTTAATGAGCTAGATTTTTCTGTGATTGATTCTAGAAGTAAAGCAGATCAAGAACTTAATAAGTATATTAAGGATGCAACACTTCGCATTTTTTTGTTAAAAAACATTTATCGTATTGCTAAAAGCAAACTTGCACTACGTGTAAATTTACCGGTGGTCACCAAAGAAATTGCTCAAGTAGGTAAAGCCCTCTCTGCCAATGCTATATTTAAAAAGAAAACCTTATTTATAAGGGGAGAAAACTCTGAATACATAACCCCTATAGATGAAATTGGAATACAAAAACACTTTCCAAAAAGTCAAATCAAGACTGTTTCAAATGCAGGTCATTGGTTACATGCAGAAAATCCTGACCAATTTTATCAAATTGTTATGAATTTTTTATAACATTGCAAAGTAAAATGTATGGTACACACCCAATAATCGCATGATTGGTAAAATTTGAGTGTAATTTAAGCTATATTTATAAAAATTAATCTTTAACTTAACGTAAACAATTATGAAAAAAGTATTACTCCTCACGGTGCTATTTCTTGCTACAGCTGTTACATATGCTGGTGGGTATAGGGTGAGTCTTCAAGGAAACAAAGCCTTGGCAATGGGTCATACAGGTGTTGCTGTAATTAACAGTAGCGAACTTGTATTTTTTAATCCTGCCGGATTAGTGTACCTAGAAAACAAATTAAGTGTATCTGTTGGTGCCCATGGTGTTCTTGCAGATGTTTCTTACCAAAACTCAGCTACTGGAGAAATGGCTATGACAGAGGCCGGTCTAGGGACCCCATTTTATGCCTATGTGTCTTATCAAGCAAACGATTGGCTTGCTTTTGGCTTAGGGATTTACACTCCTTACGGGAGTGGTGTTACCTATGAGGATGACTGGGCTGGATCTCACCTTGTAAATAACATTGACCTACAAGCTATTTTTGTACAACCTTCAGTATCTGTAAAAATAACAGATAAGTTTAGTGTTGGTGGAGGACCCATCTACGCAATGGGAGCTGTGAATTTCAATAAAAATCTTAACAGAACCTTAGTTGACCTTGATGGTAATAGATCTGAGGTAACACTAGATCAAACAGGAATCACTAACTGGGGTTGGACTGCTAGTGCTATGTTAAAAGCTTCAGAGAATTTGACTGTCGGTGCAAATTACCGTTCAGAGATAATCCTAAGTGCAGAAGATGGTGAAGCTACTTTCGAAAACATTCCAAATTCACCGCTTACTCCATTTGCAGATACCACATTTAATGCAGAACTACCACTTCCTGCAGAACTTACAATGGGACTATCATACAAGCACAAAGACTTTTTGTTTGCTTTTGATTACAACATGACCTATTGGAGTGCTTACGAATCTTTATCTGTTGATTTTGCAGATGAATTAATTACCGACACAGAACTGCTAAGAAATTACAAAGATGCCTCTACCTACCGATTTGGGGTACAATATCAAGCATCTGAGTCTTTCACCTTAAGAGGTGGATACTACTTTGACGAATCTCCTGTGCAATCAGGATATTTTGCTCCAGAGACGCCTCGTAACGATAGCAACGGGTACACTGCTGGTTTAACATTTAAGGTAGGAAATACTCTAGAAATCGATGCCTCATTCTTGTATTTACAATTTGATCAAGTAGATGCTTCTTATGATTACTTCGTTGAAGGATCTGGAGGACCTGCTAATTTAATAAATCAGTACTCAAGTTTTGGAGGAACCTATAAATCAAGTGTATTTGTACCAGGTTTAGGTATCACTTACAAACTTTAATCTATAAAAATCAAATTAAGATGAAAAATACTATAAAATTTATGATTGGTTTGCTTGCCATTGGTTTGGTAAGTTGTGAGCCAGAATTTGAAAATGCAGTGACCGATGAAGGTTTCTACGATGCTGGAGACGCAGATTTCTCAAACTATGTAGCCCTCGGAAACTCTTTAACAGCAGGATATGCAGATGGTGCGTTATACAGGTCTGGACAAAATGACTCGTAT
>CATEMS010000171.1 GCA_949507465.1 Flavobacteriaceae bacterium | reverse complement strand
TTTAGTTGCGATAGATTTTGGTTGTATTAAGGAGGTTCCTGATGCATTTTACGTCCCTTATTTCGAGCTGGCAATCCCAGAAAACATCAATAATCCAGAGGTGTTTACTCAAAAATTATACGAGTTAGAAATTTTAACTCCCACAGATACCCCAGAGGAAATTGCTTTTTTTTCTGCCTTATTTCATGAAATGCTCAGTTTGTTTACCCAGCCAATGCACAAAGAAACCTTTGATTTTAGTGATGCAACTTTTTTTAGTAACATAGCAGATTTGAGTAAAAAATATTCAAAAGATACTCAGCTCAGAAAAATGAATGGAAATAGAGGATCTAAGCATTTTTTGTACATCAACAGAACCTTTTTTGGCCTCTATAATTTGATGAATGATTTGGGGGCCAATGTGCTTGTAAATAATTACAAAACATTAAAAAAGTAGCACCAAACAATACTTATTCCTATTGTAATAAATCTGGTCTTCTTTTTTTGGTGTTTTTATAGGCCTGTTCTTCTCTCCATTTTTCAATGTTTGCTTTGTGACCACTTAGAAGTACTTCTGGAACCTCCCATCCCTTATACTCTGCAGGTCTGGTATAGGTAGGGGGTGCTAATAGGCCATCTTGAAAACTGTCTGTAAGTGCACTGGTTTCATTACCTAACACGCCAGGGATCAATCTAATGACTGAATCGCAAAGAATTGCTGCTGCTAACTCACCACCACTGAGCACATAATCGCCAACCGATATTTCTTTTGTAATGAACTGATCCCTCACTCGTTGGTCAACACCTTTGTAATGCCCACACAAAATAATGATATTTCCCTTAAGAGATAATTGATTAGATATGCTTTGATCAAGGGTTTGGCCCTCTGGTGTCATGTAGATTACCTCATCATAATCTCTCTCTGCCTTTAAGCCACTTATGCATTTGTCAATGGGTTCAATCATCATTACCATACCAGCGCCACCTCCAAATTGGTAGTCATCAATTTGGTTGTAACTATTGGTTGCATAGTCTCTTAAGTTGTGTAGATGTATCTCTACCAATCCTTTTTCTATGGCACGCTTTAAAATAGAAGCCTGAAAAGGACTTTTTAGTAATTCTGGTAATACGGTAATTATATCGATACGCATAGCCATGGTATTATAAGTTATTTATGGATTACAAAACCTCTTAATAAGAGAGTTTAAAAAGGTTTTTTGCCTTTTTGTTTGTTTCTTTTGTTGAAATTTTTATCTCCTTTGGTTCGTGCTTTTTTGTATTTTAATTTTAGGGTTCTTTTGTATGAACCTCCTTGATTGGTTTGGCTGTTTTTCTTGCTTTTTTCATGAAAACTTGCTCCGCCCTTTTCAAATTGTTGTTTGTGAGGGTTTTCTCTCTCATGTGAAACGGGTTGCTCCTCCCATGTCAATTTTGTAGAAATTTCAATTTCTTCTGCAATATCTTTTTTTTCAATACCCATACCCATGAGTTTCTCTATGGCTTCTCTGTAGGGCCGTTCCTTTTGGGTGGTGAGAAGTATTGAGTTTCCTTGAGCCTTGGCACGTCCGGTTCTTCCAATACGGTGCATGTAGTTTTCAGCAAACCTTGGGGTGTCTACATTGATAACATGACTCACTAGATCTAGATCCAAACCTCGCGCCATGATATCTGTGGTTACTAAAATACGAGTTGTATTGGCATTAAAGTTTTCTATAGATCTTATGCGATAGTTTTGTGTTTTATTAGAATGTATAACAGCAACATCATCCTTGAATTTTTCCTCTAGCAACTCATAGAGCACATCTGCTCTTTTTTTATTGGATACAAATACCAATGTTTTTATAAATTCTTCTTTTTCTTTTAGTAGATGACACACAACATTTGCCTTTGTATAAAAGTTTGGAACATCATAGGTAATTTGTTTTATATTGTCTAGGGGTGTCCCGCTTACAGCAACAGAAATAGTGGTTGGATTTTTAAAAAAATCATTTATAAACACTGCAACATCATCTGTCATAGTAGCTGAGTACATAATGTTTTGACGTTGTTCTTGAAGTAGTTCAAATATATTGGTGAGTTGAAACCTAAAACCTAAATCTAGCATCACATCTACCTCATCAATGACTAATTTTTTGATGTGTTTTGTTTTTAAAGCTCGGCTTAAAATAAGATCATAGAGCCTTCCGGGTGTTGCAACGATAATATCTGCACCCTCCCACACAGCTTGCTTGTGGGTATTAATATTGACACCACCATATACACCAACAACTCGTATGGATGAGTACTTACCAAACTTTTTAATTTGGTCAACAACCTGCAGTACAAGCTCTCTTGTGGGTACTAAAACCAAAATACGAGGATCTATTTGCTTTGAGAACTTTAAACCGCTTATAAGAGGGAGCATGTATGCAAAAGTTTTTCCTGTACCGGTTTGAGCAATTCCTACCACATCTTTCCCTGAGCCTATCTCAGCAAAAGATTTTGTTTGAATTTCTGTAGGTGTACTATACCCCAAATCTTCAATGGCAAAATGCAATTTCTTACTAATTTTAAAGTCCTGAAAAGAATTCATGTTGGGTATTTTGGGCAAAGCTACAATTTATATTTAGGTGTTTTTCAAGTATAACAAAATACTTAATAGTTTCAAAACCAAGTACAAGCAATTAAAAAAGCCACTAACATTGAGTTAATGGCTTTATTTGTAAGGATAATTTTTTTAGTAATAGGTAAATCTTCTTACTTGTGCGATATGTTTTGCCAGTCTAATTACTTGATGGCTGTAGCCATATTCGTTATCATACCAAACATAAATTACAACATTATGACCATCCTTGGCAACAATGGTAGCATTGCTGTCAAAGATAGAGGGAGCCGAAGAACCTACAATATCACTAGAAACTAACTCATTATTTAATGAATATTTAATTTGCTCTACAAGATCTCCATCTAAGGCATATTTCTTTAAAGTTGCGTTTAGCTTCTCGACAGTGGTTTTCTTTTCTAATTCTAATTTTAATATGGCCAATGAACCGTTTGGAACAGGAACCCTTATGGCATTAGAAGTTAATTTTCCCTCAAAAGAAGGGAGTGCTTTTGTAACTGCCTTACCGGCACCAGTTTCTGTGATGACCATATTTAACGCAGCTGCACGACCCCTACGATGTTTTTTATGCATATTATCAACAAGGTTTTGGTCATTGGTGTATGCATGTATTGTTTCTAGATGGCCTTGGACGACTCCATAGCTATCTTCAATAGCTTTAAGTACAGGGGTGATAGCGTTTGTTGTGCAAGAAGCTGCAGAAAAGATATCTGTAGTATTTATATCATTTTCTGTGTGGTTGACACCATGTACAATATTTGGAACTCCAGCACCAGGAGCTGTTAGCAGTACTTTACTAGCTCCATTTGCAATTAAGTGGCGGCTGAGTTGCTCTTTATCTCTGAAGGCACCTGTGTTATCAATAACAAGTGCATCTTGAATACCAAACAAGGTATAGTCTATATCTTCAGGACCCTTTGCAGAGATAACATGGACTGTTGTTCCGTTGATTATCAACGCTTTGTTTTTGGCATCCACAACAACTGTTCCAGGAAAATCTCCATGTACAGAATCATATTTTAATAATGAAGCTCTTTTTTCCAGCACACTTTGATCAATAGCCCCTCGGGTAACAATAGCCCTAAGTCTCATCTGACTTCCTTGACCGGTTCGTGTCATAAGTTCGCGAGCCAACAGACGACCAATTCTACCAAATCCATAGAGTACAACATCTTTGGGTGTGATGTTTTGTTGGTCTTTTGCAGATTTTAATTTCTCTGAAACGAAACCAAGAGCATTGGTTTGTTTTTTTCCCAGATGAAACTCATAGGTTAATTTACCAATATCCAACTTTGCAGGTGGTAGATCAAGGGTCTTGATTGCCTGTGCAATTTCAACAGAGTCGAAAATTGAAATAGGTTTTTTTACAAACTTTCCTGCATATTCATGGAGGTTTAAGATTTCACTGGCATTTCTATCAATTAACTGATTACGGAAAATCATTAATTCTATAGATTTATCATACCATAAATCACTTATAATGTTGATAAGAGTGACGGCTGCCTTGCGGCGATCTGTTTGGAAAGACAATTCTTTTTCATAAACGTCATCAAAACTCATAGGTAGTTTTTTTGGTGTTTTTGTAAACAAAAACAATAGTTAAAATACTGCGCAAAAGTAGTTATTTTCTTGAGTTAACTACCCAGAAATTGCTAAAAAATACCTGATTGTTTTTTCTTGTGCATCTACTGGTAAAAGCCCCACTGTAAAACCAATGTTTATCTAAAAATATAGCTATATGTTTCTCCATTTTTACTCACAAAAGTCATTTTTATGGGTTGATTGGCAGACCGGGTTTTCATTATTTCTCTTACATCTGCAATACTATCAACAGATATGTCATCAAGCTTTGTGATAATGGCACCTTGCAAGGAGTATCTAGATATATCTGGTCTTAAAATTCTTTTAATTAGAACCCCGCCCCCTAGATCATATTTTTTCAACACATCTGGAAGCGCCTCTGCTACTTCAATACCAATATCTTTAATTTGATATACTTCTAGCTTTTTTAAAATTACATCCACATTTTGTTGTTCACCATCTCTTATAATTGAAATCGCCACTGTATCTTTAGGTCTTTTACTGCCAAGACAACCTGTTAAATCTGCAAACTTTGCTATTTTAACACCATCAAGATTGATAATTACATCTCCTTTTTTTAAGCCTCCTTTTTCTGCGGCTCCTCCTTTTTCTAAATCGGCTACATACACGCCTTGTGTTTGTTTGATGTCTAATTTTTTTGCCATTTCACTGTTTAAACTACTTGCAGAAATACCTAAAATGGCTTGCTGTACCTCACCAAACTCCATGATGTCTTCAACTACCTTACGTGCTATGTTGCTTGGTACTGCAAAAGAATATCCCACGTAGGAACCTGTCTGGCTGGTAATTGCGGTGTTAATACCAATGAGTTCCCCTCTTGTATTTACCAGAGCACCGCCACTATTACCCTTGTTTACAGCGGCATCTGTTTGAATAAAAGATTGTAACGTGCCATTTGTTTGATCTAGGTCTCTAGATTTTGCACTCACAATACCAGCGGTAACAGTTGATGTAAGCCTAAATGGATTGCCCACTGCCAAGACCCATTCGCCGAGTTTTACATTGTTAGAATCACTAAAGGGAATGTAGGGTAACGAGGTGTCTGTCTCAACTTTAAGCAAGGCAATATCTGTTTTAGGGTCTGTTCCAATAACACTTGCAGTATATTTTACGTTATTGTTTAATGTAACTTCTAATTGTGAAGCATTGTCAATGACATGATCATTTGTAATGATATACCCATCTGGACTGATAATAACACCACTACCGCTTCCTTGTTGTATCCTAGATCTGCCATTTCCACGGAAGTAATCCATAATGTTTGTTGGTAGTGTGTTTACACTTGTACTAATTACATGAACTACTGCATCAACTGTTTTCTCTGCCGCTGTGCTGAAATCTACCGCCTTGCTAGGAGTATTTGACGTGTAGTTTGTAGGTGTAAAGTCTATAGGCTTTACAGTACTCACTATCTCTTTGGGAGCGGGATTAGTTTTTGATTCAAGTGTTTTGTATCCTCCTATGGATATCGCACCTGCAATAAGTGCAACCGAAAATAATTTTATGGTCTGTTTCATGGGTTTATTGTGTTTTGAATAATAACAAATAAAAGACGCAATTTATTTTAGGGTATTTCAAAAATTAACAATTCTTAACATATCAGTATTTCATACCTTTGTAATTATGCAAATTTCATTTTACAAATATCAAGGTACCGGTAACGATTTTGTACTGATTGACAACAGGCAACAAAAGTTTCCTAAAAACAATACCACTTTGGTAGCACAGATTTGTGATAGAAAGTTTGGAGTAGGGGCAGATGGGCTTATTCTTTTAGAGCAGCACCCCAGTGAAGATTTTTCTATGATTTACTTTAACGCAGATGGAAATCAAAGCACCATGTGTGGTAATGGGGGTAGATGCATAGTACATTTTGCAGCTTTTTTAGGTATCATAAAGACCAAAACACATTTTATGGCCATCGATGGAGTACATCATGCTTCTTTGCAAGCAGATGAGGTAGCTTTAAGGATGTCAGATGTGTCTGATATTCAAATCCACCAACAGCATTGTTTTTTAAATACGGGCTCTCCTCACCATGTAGAGATGGTTGCTAATATAGAAGATATTAACGTTCTTGAAAAAGGACGGGCGTTACGATATAACCATTACGGTACCCTTGGAGCAAATATTAATTTTGTTTCAAAAATAGCCAATCAGACCTTTAAGGTAAGAACCTATGAACGAGGTGTAGAGGCAGAAACACTCTCCTGTGGTACGGGAGTAACCGCCGTTGCATTAGCAATGTTTGAAACCAAACAAACAAATCTTAAAAAAGTAAATTTAAAAACACTTGGAGGTGATTTGAGTGTTTGTTTTGATAAAAAAGGGCAGACCTTTACCAATATAATTTTAAGTGGGCCAGCCAAACAAGTATTTAAAGGTATGTGGGAAATATGATTTTACAAGGAGAAAACATACACTTAAGAGCGCTAGAGCCAACAGATTTAGATTTTTTGTATGCCCTAGAGAATGATACTAGTTTATGGCATGTTAGTGACACCATTACACCATTTTCTAAATACGTATTAACCCATTATCTAGAAAACAGTCACCGAGATATATTTGAAGTAAAGCAGGTTCGTTTAATGATAGCACACTTAAAAACCAAGCAGTGTATTGGTTGTGTAGATTTATTTGATTTTAATCCTCAGCACAACCGCGTTGGAGTTGGGCTTGTGATTTTTGACACTGCTCATCGCTCCAAGGGTTTTGCCACAGAAAGCTTAAAATTAATTTGCGCATATGCAAAAGAGCAGCTAAAGGTTCATCAAATTTTTGCAAATATATCTGTTCAAAATAAAGAGAGTATTTCCTTGTTTGAAAAGGTAGGGTTTTTAAAAACAGGTGTAAAGAAAGATTGGAATTATCATAAAGGAACTTATATAGATCAATATTTATATCAATATATAATGGCAGATAAATAAATTAATCAAATGTATTTAAAGAAAATTGTATTGACTGTGGTGTTACTTGGCCTTCTACTTATGGCTGGTTTCTCCTATTATGTGTATCAAAATATATTTGTTCCTAATACCGGGTTTAATAACCAACAGGCGCATGTTTATATTCCAACAGGCGCTACATTTAAAATGGTAGCCGAAGAATTGAGTCCACTGTTGAAAGACATGAGTACCTTTAAAACTGTTGCCCACAGAAAAGGATATGACTCAAATATAAAACCGGGACATTTTATCATAAAAAAAGGGAGTAATAACAATGAAATAATCAATAGTATTAGATCTGGAAATACCCCAGTTATTGTCAAATTCAACAATCAGGAACGGCTAGAGAATCTTGCTGGCCATATCGCCAAACAAATTGAAGCAGATAGCCTCTCTTTGCTAAGCGCTATGTTAGATCAAGATTTTTTAAAGGCATCAGGGTTTACCAAAGAAACTGCACTTGGCATGTACATTGCCAATAGCTATGAGGTATATTGGAATACAAGCCCCAAAGCATTTTGCCAAAAAATGCTCAAGCAGTACAATGTATTTTGGAATGATTCAAGGCTCGCCAAAGCAAAAGCATTGGCCCTCTCCAAAGATCAAGTAATGGCCCTAGCGGCCATTGTACAAAAAGAAACCGCCATGATTGATGAGAGGCCTATGGTGGCAGGATTATATATCAATAGATTAAAAAAAGGGATGTTACTTCAGGCAGATCCTACTGTAATTTATGCAAAAAAGAAGGCTGAAAATAATTTTAACCAAGTAATTAAGCGCGTCTTGTTTAAAGACCTTAAAATCTCTTCTGAGTATAATACCTACACAACTGCTGGAATACCTCCTGGTCCTATCACTATGCCAGATGTTTCTGCCATCGATGGAGTGTTAAATTATCAAAAGCACGGTTTTTATTTTATGGTTGCAGATGTAACTAATTTTGGATATCACAAATTTGCTAAAACACTCTCTAGACACAATAAAAATAAAAAACAGTATGTGAATTGGATAAACAAACAAGGCATCCAAAGATAGTTTTTAACTACACTGTTTTTTGTACAACCTCAAAGAGTTGTCCTTGGTCACACTTTAGAGTTTTTGAAGGGTATTTTAACAGCAGGGCATAATCGTGTGTAGCCATTAAAATTGTATTGCCGTTGTTGTTAATTTCTTGCAATACCTCCATGACCTCAACACTGGTTTGTGGATCAAGATTACCGGTAGGCTCATCTGCTAGGATGAGTTCTGGGTCGTTTAGAAGCGCTCTTGCAATGGCAATACGTTGTTGCTCTCCACCAGATAACTCATAGGGGTATTTTAAATTTTTGGATTTCATGCCAACTTTATCTAATACCTGATCAATTTTGAGATTCATTTGTGTTTTGTCTTTCCAACCTGTAGCATTTAGAACAAAAAATAAATTTTCTTTTACTGTACGATCATTCAGAAGTTTGAAATCTTGAAAAACCACTCCTAATTTTCTTCTTAAAAAAGGGATGTCCTTTTCTTTTAATGTGGGTAAATCATACCCAACAATATGACCATCTCCCTCACTCAATGGAAGATCACCATAGAGGGTTTTCATAAAACTACTTTTACCAGTTCCAGTTTTACCAATAAGATATACAAACTCACCCTTGTCTATGCGGATAGACACATTATCTAAAATTAAATTTTCCTTCTGAAAAATAGAGGCATTTGTAAGTTCTAAAACTGCTTGAGACATCTACTGGTATTTTTAACAAATATAATAGAAAGTGTTAGTTATCTTCTTTATAAGAGGTATACTTTTTAACGGGTGATGGACTGCACTGCTGGGAGCTAATCTTTGGATCAATAGCGAGTTTTACAAACCCATTTGTATTCGGTTTTAAGTGAGTTCCTGGCTTTACAATAATTTTATTTTTTGCTTTAAAATCTACGGTAGTGTCATCTCTAAAGCTTTGGTTTTTTATCTCTATTGTGTTTTGTACACTGGAGAGAGTGAAATCAAATCTATAAAAATCTCGATTGCTTATAACTACCTTTCCAAGGGGGTCTTTCATCTGTTCAGACATTTTAACTGCGCGGTATGCGTTCACTCTTCCAGCACCCATAAGACCTTTGTAGGGTTGGTTACCTGTGAGTGTTTCAACTTCTTTTGAAGATAATTTTAGAATACTTTCTACCTCATAAGAACTCAGGCAATAATTAACAGACCACATGAGCCCAATAATACCAGTTACCATAGGAGCGGCACTAGAGGATGCGCCTCCATAGACTGTTTTTTCTCCACAAATGTCGTGGCCCAGTAAATAGCCCTCTCTTGGGGCTACCAAATCTACAGCCTTGTTCATTTGCACTCCTTTTTCAATTTCTGTAGGGCTTAGGGTGCCATCCTCTGCTACATAAAAATAACCAGCCCTTCTGTCTTTTACTTGTTTGGTTAGGTTTCTGCCTTGATGTTCAAATACTTGATCTGTAGTTTCTCTGTTTATGGTATATACTCCAGATACAGAAAGAACTCTTTCAAAGGAGGCAGGATAAAGAGAATCTCCCAATTTCTTACCATCTTTATTACAATCTCTTCCGTTTCCTGCTCCAGCCACAATTATGATACCATCATCATACATCTCCTTGATACGTTCTTGAATATTTTCTTTGTACTTGCCGCCCATCGAACACTTTGCCCAGCTGGCATTAATCACCCTTGCTCCAGCAGCAACAAGCTGTTCGATATCGTTGAAATTTCCGTAGTCATTTACAACAACATCACAATTAGCACAAATACCAGCTCTGCCATAGCCATTGTCCATGGTGGCAACAGCAATAGCAGCAACACTAGATCCGTGGGCACATCCAATACCTTTACTTGCCTTGTTGTATTTAATATAGGAGCTTACCCGACCTTTAAAATCTGGATCTAATGAATCTATCTTAGAGTCAGAAATTCCAACAACTACTTTTTTATCCCCCTTTGTAATACCCCAGGCCTCTGGAGCCATTATCATATCAAGATCATAGGCGGGATATGGTGCTCCAAGATTTTCAATTGGGCTGGTGGTACCGTAATCATTCGGGTAATAGGCATTTTCTGTTGTAAAGAACTGACCAACTCTGGTATATTTATCCGGAAAATGATACTGGAGCGACCCTAACAATTCTGGATTATCGGTACTTATGGTATATACCGTTTTCAATAGATCACGCTTAGTGTTTGGGTACGCTTTTTTAAATGTAAATACATTGTATAGCTCATAAATCTGAGTTTCCTTGTCACTAGCCATGCTATGCACGGCAATAGTATTGTCTTTTTTTGTACTAATTTTTAGAGTCTGAGCATTCGAGATATTTACATGAAAATAAAGGCGCTCAAATTCTGCTGTGTTTTGTTGAGACCAACCTAGCCAAAAACTCGTTAGCAAAATGATTGTTGCAATGGGTTTCATTACTATTGTTTGGTTAAAAGTTGTATTTGATCTTGCAACATATCAAGTTGATGTTGCTGCTCTAAGGTGTAGAGGGTAAGTTCTTCAATTTTTTGAAGTAGTAGCAAATTCATTTTTTTAAGCTCAAGTCCCTCTTGGTTTAATTTTTGAGCACTTGGAATTGCAGGCAAATGATGATTTTGTTTTAAAAATGCCTCAAGGCTTTTTAAATCAAGTAGTTTATAATTGCTTTTTAGGTAAGAATGTCCTAAGTAATATTTTTCAAACACATAATCTGGAGCAACTGCTCCGTTGAGGTCTACCAATATTTCTTGGGTGTGTATTTTTCCTCTGACCGTTAGTTTTTGGTCTGGCTCACTAGTGCCAATACCAATCATTCCATCTTTTTGAGTGATAGAGCTGAGGTTGTTTTGAGCCGCACAAGAGAGACTAGATAATACTAAAAGTAGAAAAAGGTTTTAAAATTTCATGGTAAGTATGTTTTAATTTGTTTAAAAGTACAGCATTTTTTCTTTTCTGATAAGGTGTTACTTTTAGACCAATATATAATATATTTGATTATATCGTTTTTAAACAAATAGTGTGTTATTTAATACTGTTGATTTTGCTGTTTTTTTGCCAATAGTATTGCTATTGTATTGGGGGGTTTTTAAAAATTCCCTCAGACTTCAAAATATTTTTATTGTTCTTGTAAGCTATTTTTTTTATGCTTGTTGGGATTGGCGATTTTTAGGATTGATTTTTTTAAGTTCAATTGTAGATTATCTTATTGGTCTTCAATTTGAAAGGGTTGTATCTCAAAAAAACAGAAAAAGATTACTTGGTTGCTCTCTTGTGTTTAATCTAGGTCTTTTATTTGCATTCAAGTATTTTAATTTTTTTATAGATACTTTTTCTGACGTGTTTTCACTTTTTGGAACACAGATACAAACAACAAGTATTTCAATTATACTCCCTGTAGGAATAAGCTTTTACACCTTCCAAACCCTAAGTTATACTCTAGATTTATACCACCAAAAAATAAAGCCTACCAAGAATATTGTGGTCTTTTTTGCATTTGTTTCTTTTTTCCCTCAATTAGTAGCAGGACCTATAGAAAGGGCCTCTAGATTATTGCCTCAGTTTTCCAAAAAAAGAAAATTTGATTACTCAAGCCAAGTAGATGGTCTAAGACTCATACTTGGAGGTCTATTTAAAAAAATGGTTATTGCAGACAATTGTGCCCTACTGGCAAATCAAATATTTGATACGTATCCTACCCAATCTGGAAGCACACTCTTTGCAGGGGCTGTGTTTTTTGCTTTTCAAATTTATGGTGATTTTTCTGGCTATAGTGACATTGCTATCGGAAGTTCCCGCTTGCTAGGTTTTGACTTGATGAAAAACTTTAATTTTCCTTATTTATCTCAAAATATGTCTGAGTTTTGGAAGCGGTGGCATATCTCTCTATCTAGTTGGTTTAGAGATTATGTGTATATACCCCTTGGTGGTAGTAGAGTATCAAATACCAGATTGGTGTTAAATATTTTTATTGTTTTTTTGGTAAGTGGTCTCTGGCATGGTGCAAATTTGACCTTTGTTTTTTGGGGAGCTGTTCATGCGCTTCTTGTAATTCCTGTACTTATAATGCATAAGAAATATAAAACCCCAACACCTTTAGCGCCTGTAGCAATTTGGCGGCAATTGCTTAACATAGGTGTGACTTTTTGCATGGTTGTTCTGGCCTGGGTGTTTTTTAGAGCTCCAACACTTACAGATGCCTTTACCTATATAGATATTATTTTTTCATCAAGTTTTTTTACCATGCCGATGGTATCTAGAAGTGCACTTGTGTTAATTTTCATATATATGTTTTGCGAGTGGTTACAGCGCCACAAAGAACATGTTCTTGATGTTTCTCATTTGTCTAGACCCATCAGGTATTGTTTGTACTACCTTGTTTGCTTTGCTGTATTTTATTATGCTGGTGATCTGCAACCGTTTATTTATTTTCAATTTTAATGGGTAAATTATATACAAAAATAGCCTTGTTTGTACTCCCACTTTTTTTAGTGTGGCTAGCCCTTGAAGTTTTTTACAGACAGGCCCCAACTACGTATAGTTACAAATACCAACAATTACAAAAAGTTGCCCCATACACTCAAACCCTTGTTATGGGAGATTCTCATGCCTTTTATGGCATAAACCCTGTGTATTTTAATAGCCCTACGTTTAACCTCTCAAACATCAGTCAGTCTTTACTTATAGACGAATTACTCCTAGAAAAACACATTGCCAACCTACCAGCACTTAAAACGGTACTTATAAATATCAGTTACTTTACACTTTCTGCAAAAGAGAATGATCTTGAGAGCAATTGGCGGAAGTATTTTTATTACCATCAAATGGGAGTTAGGGCGCCAAGTATTTCTTTATGGAACCCACAAAGTTACAGCATGGCCCTCATACAGCGTTTTGAAAAATCGATGGCTTTAGTACACAAGTATCATAAATACCACACCATCATAAATACCACACCCCTTGGGTATGGAAAACAAGATGCGTCTAATATTGTAAAGGATAAAGAGGCAATTTCTAAACTAATTGCCAATAAGCATGAGGACAATAGTTTAGATTTTAAACATAACACAGCAAGGCTAGAAAGAATCGTTGCTTTGTGTGCGCAGTATGGGGTACAAGTAGTTTTGGTTGAAATGCCTGTATATCCTACCTATTATGATCTGCTCGATACAAAGAAAAAAGAGAAAATTAAATCTGTTCTCAGCGCGTTGACCTTGAAAAATGACAATGTTTTTTATTTGGATTTAAGTACAAATCCTTTGTTTGAAAAACAAGATCTAAGAGATGCAGATCACCTGACCAATCAAGGGGCTAAAAAATGTAGTTTGTTAGTAGATAATTACATTGAAAATACTTTTTATTGTTTGTGATATAAATGTGAGTAAAAACCCTTGGATACTAATTAAAATAGAGCCAAATTGCTAAAAAAAATAGAATGAAAAATTACATGCCCTTATTTTTACTTTGTTTTGCTGTATCCATTTATGGTCAAACCCCCTGCCAAAACGGGATGGCAGGAAACTACCCCTGTAATGGATATGATCTTCTTTCTCAAATTAGTGTATCAGAATTTGATTCAACCAATGCAAATGACTCATGGGGTTGGACAGATCCTGATACGGGTTCTGAGTATGCATTAATTGGGTTGTTTGATGGCACCGCATTTGTGAATATTGACGATCCGGTAAATCCAATTTATCTAGGAAAACTAGACACACATACTGATCCAAGTCTTTGGAGAGACATAAAAACCTATCAAAATTATGCCTTTGTTGTTAGTGAGGCCCCTGGACATGGCATGCAAGTTTTTGATTTAACTAGATTACGGGATGTCACTAATGCTCCTGTACATTTTACTGTAGATGCACATTACGACGGTTTTGGTAGTGCACATAATGTTGTGATCAATGAAAGCTCAGGCTATGCATATGGCGTAGGGAGCTCCACTTACAATGGTGGGCCTCATTTTGTAGATATTTCAAATCCATTAAATCCAATACCCGCCGGAGGATTTGCCACAGATTCTTACTCTCATGATGGTCAGGTTGTAATCTACAATGGCCCAGACACTGATTACACTTCAAGAGAAATTTATATTGGTAGCAATACCTCATTTGTTTCTATTGTGGATATTACAGATAAATCCAATCCACAATCTATTGCTACTATGACCTATTCTAATACTGTTTATACCCACCAAGGTTGGTCTACCCAGGACCATCGTTATTTTATTTTAGGCGATGAAATTGATGAAATTAATTTGGGCTTCAACACCAGAAGTATTGTATTTGATCTGCAAGATTTAGATAATCCAGAATTGCATTTTGAGTATGAAGGTCCCACAGCAGCCACAGATCATAATGGATATGTAAAAGGGGATACCTATTATTTGGCCAACTATACTGCTGGAGTTAGGATGATAGATATAAGTGGTATAGATAGCCAAAATTTTCAAGAAACTGGATTTTTTGATGTCTATCCCTCATCAAATAATGCAGGATATAACGGTGCTTGGAATGTATACCCTTATTTTGAGAGCGGTACTGTTTTGGTAACTACGCTCCGCTATTCAGACGAAGATTTTGTCCCTGGTATGTTACTCATTAGAGATAGTAGTCTTGCAGGTACAGACATAAGTGCCATTGAAGTTTCTATGTATCCAAATCCTAGTCGTGACATACTAACTATCGAAGCTCCAAATCAAGATGTATTTAACATTTCAATTGCTGATATATCTGGTAAGGTACTATTTGAAACTCAAAAGCTACAAGATGTATTTAACATTGATGTCTCCACACTCTCAAAAGGAATGTATTTGGTTAGGATAAACCATACTCTTACAAAAAAGTTTCTAGTAGAGTAACCAACCTTGCAGGTTTGAGATATACTAAGCCCCAATGTTCCCACTGCTTTGGTGTAAACCACAAAAGATTGTGTA
>CATEMS010000170.1 GCA_949507465.1 Flavobacteriaceae bacterium | reverse complement strand
AGCCACCAAACTCACAAATTAAACCTCATTGACAGCTTAATCACAAATAAACAATTACATGATAAGCTTCTGCAAAATAACATCAAAAGGTATTTAATGCATGCAGATGACAGTCAAAAAGAACATGATATAGTTACTCTATACAAGGAATTAGACCACAACCAGTCACATCAAATTGAAGTAGAAAAATATGCCCACAATACCGCCAAGATAAACGCTGGCAAGCTAATTCCAGATTTAGCGCTACTTACAACAAATAAACAAAGCATATCAATCCAGAAAATCAACACCCTTAAAACCGTCTTCTTTTTCTGGAATAATGAATCTGTAAAGCATTACAAACAAATTCATATAAGGATTGAGGAATTAAAAAGCAGATACCCAGAGTATAATTTTGTTGGCATAAACACCGGGACAGATTTTACTCAGTGGCAACAAACAGTTGTTAGTTCTGGATATAACAAAGAAAATGAATACCAATTAAAAGATAGTTCTGCTGCAAAAAATATGTTGTTTATCAATTCTGCAAATAAAGCCATGATTGTAGACAAAGGTGGCATTATCTTGGAAGGAAATTCAAATTTATTCAACCAAAATTTTGAATCTTTACTACTAGGCTATCTCAACAAGAACTAAGATTTTTAATTCCCTTTGTGGTAATCTTCCAAAAATTTAGCAAGACCAATATCTGTTAATGGATGTTTGACTAGTCCCTCAATACAGGATAATGGCCCTGTCATCACATCTGCACCAATTTTTGCGCAATCCAATACATGCATGGTATGTCTTACTGAAGCAGCAAGAATTTGAGTTTCAAACCCATAATTATCATAAATAAGTCTAATTTCTGCTATCAGATTAAGACCATCGGTAGAAATATCATCAAGCCTGCCAATAAAAGGGGATACATAAGTTGCGCCTGCCTTTGCAGCAAGTAAAGCTTGTCCTGATGAGAACACCAAAGTACAATTGGTTCTTATGCCACGATCACTAAAGTATTTAATAGCCTTAATTCCATCTTTTATCATAGGAACCTTAACCACAATTTGCTCGTGGAGTTTTGCCAAAGTCTCTCCTTCTTTTATCATTTCCTCATAATTGGTTGCAATCACATCTGCAGAGACATCACCATCAACAATAGAACAAATATCCTTGTAGTGTTTAATAATATTTTCTTGGCCAGTGATTCCTTCTTTAGCCATTAAAGAGGGGTTTGTTGTCACGCCGTCCAAAACACCAAGGCTTTGTGCCTCTTTGATTTGTTCTAAGTTGGCTGTATCGATAAAAAATTTCATAGGTATTGATTTTTAAGTAAAACACACAACATAACCAATTACATCGTTGTTATAAATATACTAAAATAGTAGACAGAATTTAAAAAAGTATCGGTTAATAAACTACCTAACCAACTTTTTGTATTTAATACGTTTGGGCATTAAATCACCTCCCAATCTTTTTTTCTTATTTTCCTCATATTCACTAAAACCACCCTCAAAAAAATAAACTTGACTATCTCCTTCAAAAGCAAGTATGTGGGTGCAAATTCTATCTAAAAACCATCGGTCGTGACTAATCACAACAGCACAACCAGCAAAATTTTCAAGACCTTCTTCTAAGGCTCTTAAGGTATTTACATCCAAATCATTGGTAGGCTCATCAAGTAAAAGCACGTTCCCTTCCTCCTTTAAAGTCATGGCTAGGTGTAATCGGTTACGCTCCCCCCCAGAGAGTAAGGATACTTTTTTGTTTTGTTCGCTACCTGAGAAATTAAACCTACTTAGGTAGGCTCTAGAATTCACTTGTCTACCACCCATAAGCACAAGTTCTTGTTCATCACTAAAATTTTGCCATATGGTTTTGTCATGGTCTATATTAGAATGAGCTTGGTCTACGTAGGAGACCTTTGCTGTTTCACCCACAGTAAAAGAACCTTTATCTGGAGTCTGCTCACCCATTATCATTCTAAATAAAGTTGTTTTACCAGCTCCGTTTGGCCCAATAACTCCAACGATTCCTGCTTGGGGTAGATTGAAGTGTAAATCTTCATACAATAACTTATCACCATAGGCCTTGCTAACACCGCTAGCCTCAATAACCTTGGTTCCTAAACGAGGGCCGTTTGGTATGTATATTTCTAGTTTTTGGTCAAGCTGTTTTTGATCTTGACTCATTAACTTGTCATAATTATTTAAACGCGCTTTTTGTTTTGTTTGTCTTCCTTTGGCGCCCTGACGAACCCACTCCAACTCTCTTTCTAGTGTTTTTTGACGCTTGCTGGCTGTTTTACTTTCTTGTGCCATTCGTTTGGATTTTTGATCTAACCAAGAAGAATAATTTCCTTTCCAAGGAATTCCCTCACCTCTATCTAGTTCTAGAATCCAACCGGCAACATTATCTAAAAAGTACCTGTCATGTGTTACCGCTATTACTGTACCTTTGTACTGAGCTAAGTGGTGCTCCAACCAGTGAACACTTTCTGCATCTAAATGGTTGGTAGGTTCATCCAGAAGTAACACATCTGGTTCTTGCAACAATAACCTACATAGAGCAACACGCCTTCGCTCACCCCCAGATAGTATTTCAATTTTTTTGTCACCCTGAGGTGTTCTTAGAGCGTCCATCGCTATTTCTAACTTGGTCTCTAACTCCCAAGCATTACTTGCATCAATTTGATCTTGTAATATGGCTTGACGCGCCATAAGTTTATCCATTTTATCTGCATCACTGTATACTTCCTCTAAACCAAATTGATCATTGATTTTATTGTACTCATCCAAAATAGCAACTGTCTGTGCAGCACCCTCTTTTACAATCTCTAGTACTGTTTTATCAGGATCTAATTGAGGTTCTTGCTCTAAATAGCCAACGGTATACCCGGGAGAAAAAACAACATCACCTTGGTAATTTTTATCAACACCTGCAATAATTTTAAGCAAGGTAGATTTACCGCTCCCGTTTAATCCTAGAATACCAATCTTAGCTCCATAAAAAAAACTTAAATAAATGTTTTTAAGAACTGGTGATTGTGCATTTTGAAAAGATTTTGTCAAACCAGACATTGAAAAAATTACTTTTTTATCGTCAGCCATTATTAAAAATTAATAGTTACTATTTTTTTTGCAAGTTACATTCTACCCTTCAAAGCATTAAATACCCAGGCAATAGCAAAGAAGCCAAAACCCACACAGGCAAATCCCCAACCTGCAACATCATCATACCTAAAAGCTCCAAGGGCAATAAGGGATAGACCGACAATAATCATAATTAGAGTAGCGTATCCTAAAACAGTATTTTTATTCATCATAACAGATATTTTTTAGCATTTTTATTGCTGAAAGATTTGATTTTAAAAGGTTTGTTACAAACAGTTAGCTATATGAGATTTCTTAAAATTAAAAAGAAATAAGCTCTAAATGCCCCAGTTTAAAAACCCTGTGGTAAATCCTTAGGCAACAAATATCGGGAATTTAAAATATTTTGCCATATCGATAATGGTATAGTTTTGTATTTTTACACCCATAAAATATCACTATGGACCTTAGCTTCAATAAAAACGAAGATCATAATAAGTTACTTCTATCAGATTTAAGAAAACGTTTTGCAAAAGTAAAACTTGGAGGTGGTCAAGACCGCATAGATAAACATCATGCCAAAGGAAAAATGACTGCTCGAGAACGCATCGATTACCTGTTAGATCATACAAAAAAATCTATAGAAATAGGGGCCTTTGCTGGAGATAAGATGTACGAAAAACACGGTGGCTGCCCTAGTGGTGGTGTGGTTGTTAAGATTGGTTATATAAAGGGTAAACAGTGTATTGTTGTTGCCAATGATGCTACTGTAAAAGCAGGAGCATGGTTTCCTATAACGGGAAAGAAAAATCTAAGGGCGCAAGAAATTTCTATAGAAAATAAACTTCCTATCATTTATTTAGTAGATAGTGCAGGAGTTTACTTGCCAATGCAAGACGAAATATTTCCAGACAAAGAACATTTTGGAAGAATTTTTAGAAATAATGCTGTGATGAGTAGCTTGGGTATTACTCAAATTTCTGCAGTTATGGGTAGCTGTGTTGCGGGTGGAGCTTATCTTCCAATTATGAGTGATGAGGCTATCATTGTAGATAAAACAGGTAGTATTTTCTTAGCAGGTAGCTACCTCGTAAAAGCAGCAATAGGTGAGAGT
>CATEMS010000169.1 GCA_949507465.1 Flavobacteriaceae bacterium | reverse complement strand
TGCTTACCGTCTTTCATTTGATACATTTCTACAGGTATATCCATTCCTTGGGCATTAACAGATCCTATCATTTTATATCCCTGAAGAGCATTCCAGGCAGCTTCTCCTCCAGTGTTTTCAAAATAATTGCTCAAGATTTCATCAGCAGTTTGTGCTGTCATTGGTGCTACCACAAAAAGCGTCATCGCAACAAATAAATTTTTTAATGTTTTCATAAAGTTTTTCTATTATTGATTGTGTTTAAATTTTAGACGTTCTAATTTTAAAAAAGTTACAAAGTCTTCTCATTTTTGTTAGCATCAAAAATCAGCAGACCATTAAATATCTTTAAAAATAAAAAAATTAAACCCATAATTGTAACAATACGTTTTCTTTTTTTGACCAAAATAATTATTTTAATAATAAAATGTCCTGAACAATTTCCAATGATACAACTTCATTCTAAAGAGTGCATTCCCCTTTATTTTTTATTGCCCAGGAAACTACTTTAAAACTCCATTTAGCAGGCTGATAATTATTTAAACTTCCCCTATTATTGTATGAAATACCTGTTTTTCTGATCCAATAAAATAGTATTATTACCAAGAAGTAGGGCAATTGTTTTTAAAACTAAGGCTTGGTTTTGATGTATGTTTTCTAGTACCTCTCTAGATGTTTTTGGACCTTTTTTTAACTCCAATAGTATAAGCTCACAAGTTGAATCAATTTCTTTTTTACTGAATCTTTCCTTTTTTGATTGACATACACTGCAAATACCGCAGGGTGTTGCTGTAGTTTCTCCAAAATAAGTTACAAGTTGCACAGCTTTGCAGGTTTTGTTATTGTCTATATATCTAAGAAGTTGTTGAACTTGTTGTTTCTTTTTAGCATTGTGAGCAACCACATCTCTTGCTATCACATTTATGGTTTTATCATCCTCTCTTGGGGTTAAAAATGTAATGGCTGCATCGGTTGTGTTTAAATACAATTCTATGATATTGGCAGCTTCAAGTTTTTGCAAGGTTTGGATTATAACGGGTTGTGATTGCCTTGTTTTGGTTTGAAGAGTTTCCAGATTTATTCGTGTCATGGTTTCAAATATACCTCCATACAATCTTAATATGGTTTTCCCGATTACTGAGCCAAGCTTATCATGTTTGAAATAGGCTATGGCTGTATTTGAATCTACTAAAAATCGTATTTTACTTGAGCGTCCAAATTCTTTTGATAGCTGTAAAACCCCCAATCTATCTAGTGTGTTTAAACCGTTAAATACTTGAAGTGTTTGTAGAGAGTAGGTTTTGCAAAAGTCTTCAAAATTAATACCATGTGTTGTAAAAACGCCCTCTCCAAATGGAATTTGCAGGTAGTTGTTTAATTTCTTGTATATAAATTTAAGCAAATCTACATCAGCCAATGATGCTATAAATTGTTTTGTAACGAGTTGCTTGTCATACGAATTATATAAAATGGTCGCTGTTGCTTTATTGCCATCTCTGCCCGCGCGACCAGCCTCCTGGAAGTAACTTTCCAAACTCTCCGGTAATTGGATATGTATGACATGCGCAACAGTAGCTAGATCTATTCCCATACCAAAAGCACTGGTGGCTACCATGGTAGGGGTGGTGCCATTTTTCCAGGTTTCCAATTTTTTAATTTTTTCTTGCGTAGGAATACCTCCATGAAAAAAATCACTTTTAATGCCCAAACTAGTTAAGTGATTACTTGTCTGAACAGCGCTTCTTCTGGTTCTCACATACACAATAGCTTGATTTTTACTTGATTTGAGAAGTTGCTCTACATGGTATAACTTATCTTCAACCTCCAGAGTATTGTAGGCTATATTTGGGCGTACAAAAGAATCTTGAAACACTGATGGAAGTTCCATCTCTAGCTCTTTAATGGTGTCTTTTAATACCTGTGGTGTTGCTGTTGCGGTTAACGCTATGATAGGTGATAGGGGTTGCAACTCTCTTAAAATACGAATGTTTTTATAAGCCGGTCTAAAATCATTTCCCCACTCAGATATACAATGAGCCTCATCTACAGCGATACAATTAACATTCATGCGCTTAATGGTATTTTGTACAAGCTCTTGTTGTAATCTCTCTGGGGAGAGATATAGAAATTTATAATTTCCAAAGCTGGCGTTGTCCAAAAGAGTATTTACCTCTGTAAATGATTTCCCACCCGTAATTGAAAGCGCTTTAATGCCTTTTTCTTGCAGACTCTTTACTTGATCTGTCATTAAGGCCACAAGGGGAGAGATAACGATACATATTCCTTCTTGTGCTAGAGAGGGTATTTGAAAACAAATAGATTTCCCTCCACCCGTTGGAAGAAGGGCAACGGTATCTTTGCCGTCCATTATTGCGTTAATTATGGCCTCTTGTTTGGGTCTAAAACTAGTATAGCCCCAGTATTTTTCTAATATGTCAAGGGGTCTTTTCAGAAGGTGTCTTTTAGGTAGTTTATTATAAAATCGCAGCGTTTGTCTACAGCCTGTTGTGGCACTTGAATAATTGAGTAGCCATATTTTTTATAGCCATCACACAATGATTTGTAAATCTGCTTTGCTTGTTCAAAAGTTTCGTACCGTTCGTTGTCTTGAGTGTAGATTAGCTCCCAAGGGGGTAGTAAGAAAACACAGTCGTAAAGATGAGTAAAACAAGGCTTCTCAAACTCTGGAGAGTAGTTGGCGCCAATAAAGTCTATGTATGCTGTGATATCTGGAGTAGCTCTATCGTAAAAAACATATGCCGCATCTATCTGTGTTGCTTTTTCAAATTGACGGAGTCTGCTTTCTTGTAATTTTTGACTAAAAAGCATGGGGTCTTTTAAAAAAAGTTGGTCAACACCTTCTTCTCTAGCTTGGTTAATGATATCTCTTGATACCTCCGCCATGGTTGGGTAACCAAGATGCTTTAGATAATTTATTAGGGTAGTTTTTCCAGTCCCTGGGCCTCCTGTAATAACAATTCTTTTTGGATTCACTGCTTTAAATGGATGTTAACAATAATTTTTCTACCACAAAGTACGTTAATTTATATTGATGCTGAAAGTGTATCTTTGTAGAATATAAGTTAACACTAGTTTGCTTTCATTAACTAGTAAAAATGAGTTACAAACCCTTTTATATTTCATCAGAAATACCACATGAAAGACACCAATACAGACCAATTTTACGCTAGATTAAAAGAACAACTAAATACAGATACCACTTGGCCCGCTCCCTACTTGTATAAGTTTATAGTTCCTGGCGATGCTCAGAAAATAGCACAGATTGAGGCCATTTTTAATGGTACAAATGCTCAAATAAAAACCCGCGATTCTCGCAAGGGAACCTACACAAGCCTATCTATAAAAGTAGTAATGGCATCTCCAGAGAAGGTCATTGAGAAATACAAGCAAGTTTCTTTAGTGGAAGGAGTGATTTCTCTATAAAATGTGTATTTTGCAATACCTATTTAATCCTTATCTACACAACCTCCAATTTACACTTACAATATGTTTTTTACAGATATAGAATACAATACAGACCGTCCTCATTTAATCATTCCCGAATATGGTCGGCATATACAAAAAATGGTTGACCAGGCTGTTGCAGAGCAAGATCCTGAAAAAAGAAATAATCAAGCCAAAAGCATCATTTCTGTGATGGGTAATTTAAACCCTCACTTAAGAGATGTTGCAGATTTTCAACACAAGCTTTGGGATCAGTTATTTATCATTTCAGACTTTAAACTGGATGTTGACTCTCCATTTGAGAAACCCTCAATTGATGTCTTGAGAGAAGCTCCAGCCAAACTAAATTATCCTCAAAATTATCCAAAATATCGCTTTTACGGTAATAACATCAAACGTATGATAGATCAGGCCACCACCTGGGAAGATGGCGATAAAAAAGATGGCTTGGTCCTTACGATTGCCAACCACATGAAAAAATGTTTTTTAAACTGGAACAAAGACACCGTTGATGATCAGGTCATATTTACACACTTGTTTGAACTTTCTGACGGAAAAATAAATTTACAAGGTAGCGATCAAGCCCTCAGGAATTCTTCTATATTACTTAAAACAAAAAACCGTTTTAGTGATAATAAAACACATAGCTACAAAAAACATAACAACAATAACAGAGGCCGCAAACGCTATTAATATTTCTTATTAAAATCTATGGGAACTTTTCAAATCCAGGGAGGTCATAAATTAAAGGGTGAAATCACCCCACAGGGTGCAAAAAATGAGGTTTTACAGATACTTTGTGCAGTTTTACTGACTCCACATGAGGTACTGATAGAGAATATACCAGATATAGTAGATGTCAATAAATTAATAGGTATACTGGGTAATTTGGGTGTTAAAATCCAAAAATTAAGCAAAGGTACATACACATTTAAGGCAGATGATATTAACCTTGACTATCTTACATCAGCCCTTTTTAAAACCCAAGGAGGTTCATTAAGAGGTTCTATTATGATAGTGGGTCCTCTTTTGGCCCGTTTCGGAAAAGGATACATACCCCGTCCTGGTGGTGATAAAATTGGAAGAAGAAGATTAGATACTCACTTTGAAGGATTTATTAAACTAGGGGCAAGTTTTAGATATAATAAGGAAGAACGCTTTTATGGTGTAGAGGCGCCCAACGGATTAAAGGGGTGTTACATGCTTTTAGACCAGGCTTCAGTTACAGGTACTGCCAATATTGTAATGGCCGCTGTTCTTGCCCAAGGAACCACTACCATATACAACGCAGCTTGTGAGCCATATTTGCAGCAATTGTGTAAGATGTTAAACGCAATGGGAGCAAAGATTAAGGGTGTAGGCTCTAATATGCTTACTGTGGAGGGTGTTGAGCAGCTAAATGGTTGTTCTCACCGTGTCCTGCCAGATATGATCGAAATTGGAAGCTGGATAGGACTTGCAGCGATGACACATAGTGAGATTACAATAAAAGATGTAAGCTGGGAAAATTTAGGGATCATTCCTGATACATTTAGAAAACTAGGAATCACTCTCGAAAAAAGAGGCGATGATATTTTTATACCCTCTCAAGACAGCTATGAAATTCAAGGATATATCGATGGTTCTACCCTTACCATTGCTGATGCTCCTTGGCCTGGATTTACTCCAGATTTATTGAGTATCGTACTTGTGGTTTGTACCCAAGCAAAAGGAAGTGTGCTTATTCATCAAAAAATGTTTGAGAGTAGGTTATTTTTTGTGGATAAACTCATTGATATGGGTGCCCGGGTTATTTTGTGTGATCCTCACCGTGCCACTGTTATTGGACATAACTTTGAATCTATGCTAAAGGCTACTACTATGGTTTCTCCAGATATTAGAGCTGGTATTTCATTACTCATTGCTGCACTTTCTGCAAAAGGAACCAGTACCATTCATAATATAGAACAAATAGATCGCGGCTATGAAAACATAGACGAGCGTTTACGCGCTATTGGTGCCAAAATTACAAGGTTAGACACTTAAGAAAGTAATTAATTTACAATAAATCAAAAAATCCCAATTACACAGTTTGTAGTTGGGATTTTTTTATGTTTACAGCGATTGATTCGCTATTTATTTTTGTTGATTTC
>CATEMS010000168.1 GCA_949507465.1 Flavobacteriaceae bacterium | reverse complement strand
TTATTCATGATAAAAAAGACGCAGAAACTCCCTATGCTGCTATTGAAAAGATCTTAAAATCACAGCCTAAAATTAATACACATATTACCAGTGGGCTCAAACACGATTTAAAATCAGAAGAGGTATATAGTGCCGTAATTGGCTTTATAAATGGGTAGCTAAAAGCTTAGGTGTTTTGATTGTTTTGAATTGAAATTTTGGCCTGCGCGACTACTTTTTTGCTATTGCCTATAAAAACCTGTTCTTTGTTTACAATTACTGGGCGTTTTAAAAAAGTATAATGCTCGAGTATCAATCTCTTGTAATCTTCTTCTGCCAGAGTTTGCTCACCAAGAGCTCTTTCCTTGTAGAGCCTTGCGCGCTTATTAAATAAAGCTTGATAGCTTCCTGACATCCCTTTAAGCTCCTCAAGGTGCTTTTGATCAATAGGTGTTTTCTTAATATCTTGAAATAAGTAAGTGCTTGGAAGGGCTAACTCTTTTATGATTCTTTTACAGGTGTCGCAGGTAGAGAGGTGGTATATTTTTTGCATCACTAGAAGGGTTTTTATAACTAATTGTAGGCTTTTATTTTCTATTTAATCTTTACCGATTTTAATATAGATTCTAGTTCTAATTGCAAATCTCTTTTTGAACTTGATGGGGCGTAGGTGAAGCCCTCCAACACAAGGTATCTATTATTGATAGTGTCCCTTACAGAATAATTTACAAAAGGGCCTGCCATCCATTGGTTTTGAATCTCCCATGTTCCTTTGGTCTCAAAAGCGAATTTCCCATCAATAGTTGTGGGTGTTATATAGGGCGTATAGGCCTGTTCTGTAATAAATTTAGCACCATCCTCAACAGGCAATTGTTTGCTGGCTAGGGTATCTCTCATGTTAATAATAGCCTGAAGCGCGGTACTGTCCTGAGGAATTGTGTGTAAAGGCACCTGATAGATAATGATGTTGGTGTGTCCAGATTTAAGGGCTTTACGTATCCAATAAAAATCTGCCTTAGATTTAGCAATATGATAGGCAGAGGGAATCTCAAGAGTAAGTCCAAAGGCGGCGGGTAATGAATCTAGTCTTAGTTTTGATTTTTTTGTTCGTCTTTGTCTTTCTTTAATTTCTGAAAGCTTAAAATTTTCTATGATTTTTGATGCATTTTCTTTAATTAAACCAATTAGTCTCTCTGGAGTGGTTGCAGTTATGAAAACACCTGTTTGAGGTTTTGCATATGGATTTTTGCGCAGCACGATGGTGTCTTTATTTGCAATAGTAAGGTGCAGAAAAAGACGTGGTGTTTTAGCAAAACCACTAAAGACCTCTAGGGGTAACTGTCTTATAGAAAATAGCGGCTCGTCTTGTGGTAGCCCAGGGGTGGGAGAGGCAAAGCTAGAACGTATTTGATCGCCCACAATACCGTTCCAAAGAGAGTTTGGGGTCACAACCTGTAGCGAGTTAATGGTCCCGACAGATGGCTGTTTGTAGGTTTGGGTAGTTGTTTTTGTGTCTCCACAAGCAAATAAAGCAATGAACAATACATATAAAATATAGGTGGGTTTCATACAAAAAATTAACTAGTTATTATAAAATTTTAAGCTCCATCCCTGGGCTTAACTTAACACTTTTAAGGTTGTTTTTCTTTTTAATATCAGCTACGCTAACTCCTGGATATTGCTGGGCAATGCTCCAAAGAGAGTCTCCTTGTTTTACAGTATATATTGTAGCATCTTTGTTGTTCCTAGATGAATTTTTTATGGCAACACTTGGTATTTTTCTTGGAAATATAACCAAGCGTTTTCCTATTTTTATATTATTATTTCTAAGACCATTCCACCTTTTAATCTGGCTAACTCTCACGCCAAATCTAGCTGCTATTTTTCCTAAATAATCTCCTGGCTGTACCCTGTAATATGTTTTTTTGTCAAAGTCATTTAATTCAGGTAATGGCTTTTCTCTTTTGTTAAATGCATGAGTTGCGTAGGCATAAATTGAATCTTGGTTTGTAACAAAAAGACCTAGTTTATCGATAGGCAAACGCAATGAATAATTCTGATTTTTAACCACAGGTATGATCCCTAGTTTGTATTGTGGGTTTAAAAACCTTATCTGCTCAAGATTACTATCTGTGAGAAGGGCAACATGCTCTAGGGCAATTTGTTTTTTTACCTTAATGGTATCTGTAACTATATAAGGTATTGTTGGCCCATCGCTTTTAAAGCCGTGCTCTTTTGAGTATTCAAAAATATACATTGTTGCCAAAAATGCCGGAACATACCCTGCGGTTTCTCGCGGAAGATGTTGGCGGATATTCCAATAATTTATACGCCCTCCAGACCTTCTAATTGCCTTTGAAACATTTCCTGGTCCTGAGTTATAGGCGGCTAAAGCTAAATCCCAATCTCCAAGACTCTTATGCAGTGCTTGGAGGTATTTACAAGCAGCATGTGTGGCTTTTAATGGGTCGTTCCTGTCATCTACATAGCTATTTACCTTTAGGCCAAACATTTTCCCGGTGCTAAACATAAATTGCCAAAGACCCGTAGCACCAACTCTGGAAGTTGCTCTTGGTCTTAAGGCGGACTCTACAATAGCAAGATACTTAAGCTCTAAAGGTATATTGTAGTTGTCTAAGATTTGCTCAAACATGGGAAAGTAATAGTCGCTTAATGCCATGAGCTTCCCCATTGTTGACCGGCGATTCTTGAGATAATTTTTAATTACGTGCTCTAGTGCTGGATTGTACTCTACGTTTATTGGGGTTCTACTATTAATTTCTGCCAATCGGGCTTTAAGGGTGTCTGTGGGAAGCTCCTTATACTCAACGGGCTCATAGGCCATTGTGGTAATGCTTCCATAAATCTGCTCAAACATATCATT
>CATEMS010000167.1 GCA_949507465.1 Flavobacteriaceae bacterium | reverse complement strand
CCAGATCCTTCAAATCCATTAGGCATTGTAGGAGTATCAATACCACTTACAAACCAGTTCGTTCTTACATCAACAGAGCAAGGTCGTGTTGCTGCCGCTGGAGCAGCATATAACGCTATTATAGAAGGACTAGCTGCTGCAAATGAGCTTGGATATGGAGACATGAAATCTGCTTTGGCAGATGTTGCTGCAAATGGAGCCTTTTATAATGGAGGTGTAATGACATCAACCTATGTTACAGGTGGCGCCTTTTCTTTAGATGGAGTACATCCATCACCAAGAGGATATGCCTTTACTGCAAACACTATAATTGATGTAATTAACACAACCTATAATGCTAGTGTTCCAAAAGTAGATATTGGTACTTATGGTACCGTTACTTTGCACAACAACTAAGTAGCATACAATACCATTTTAAAAATCCCAGATAGAAATTCTATCTGGGATTTTTTTATGCCCTAAGCAATTGTAAGGCTACTTCATTGGTTTGGTATTGTATGGTTATTTCTATTGAATCCTGAAGGTAATAACGGGCATATTAGCATGGTTAACAAGATCTTCGCTAATGCTGCCATTAAAAAAGTGAGAAAGCCCTCTTCGACCATGAGTACTTGTGCCAATAAGTTTGGCACCTTTCATTTTTGCAAACTGCAAAATGCCATCTTCAACAGAGTATGCGTTGTGTATGTTAATGGTGTGGTTCTCATCTTTTGAATCTTTAATAAAACCTTGCATAAGTTTGGTGGCCTCCTCTGTGGTTTTAAAACCTGCAGGGGTATTAACATACAGTAAGTGCATTTGTGCCTCCATAGCTTCTGCAAATTTTTGCGCTTGAGTAAAACACCCACGGCTCTCTTCTCCAAAGTCAGTGGCAAATACAAAGTCTTGGATGTTAAAATCTGCATGCTCGTTTTTAATTACCAAAACAGGAATGTTGGCACTTCGCACCACTTTTTCTGTGTTACTTCCTATAAAAAGTTCTTTGAAACCGCTAGCTCCGTGAGACCCCATAACAATAAGGTCAATATTTTTCTCTTCAACGGTTCTATTGATGTCGCTGTATATTTCATCATGCCCAATGGCTTCATGTATCTCAATTGGACCCAGATAGTCTTTTTGTAGCAAAGTTTCAAAGCTTTTTTCTGCTAGCTTTATAAAGTACAGTGATTCTGGCATGCTTGCATTGTTTTGCACGCCACGAATTTGAGACGGCATATCTAGTGAGTGTAGAAGATAAATTTCACTATTGTGCTTGGTTGCAATCTCTACAGCTACTTTTAATGCATTTTCTGCTTGTGATGAAAAATCTGTTGGAACAAGGATGCGTTTCATAGGCTGTGTGTTAAAATTAATGAGAAAATCTCACATGAAGATACGAAAAAATAATGTGCGCCACTAAGGTTTTTTAATATCAAATAAAGTTCTATATTTGCACAGAAATTATGATGAAAAAAGGAGGGGACAGCTAGTCCCCTCTTTTTATAACCAAATTTTAATGAAAGAAAAAGTAACCCGTTTACTCCATGAAGCTTTAAAAGAACACCCTCATTTGTTCTTAATTGACATGGATATTGCCATAGATAATAAAATTGCTATTGTAATTGATGGTGACCAAGGAGTAAGGGTAGAAGATTGTATTGCTATTAGTAGAGCTATAGAACACAATTTAGATAGAGAACAAGAAGATTTTTCCTTGGACGTTCTCTCTGCGGGTGTTTCTAGACCCCTTAGTATGCCGAGGCAGTACAAGAAAAATCTAGGTAGAAACTTGAAGTTAAAAACAACTCAGGGCCAAACCATTGAAGGTAAGATAACACACACAACAGATACTCAGGTAACTCTAGAGTGGAAAGCTCGGGAACCAAAACCTGTTGGAAAAGGAAAAGTAACGGTTCAAAAACAAGCGGTACTTCCTTATACAGATATTACAGAAGCAAAAGTTATGGTAACAT
>CATEMS010000166.1 GCA_949507465.1 Flavobacteriaceae bacterium | reverse complement strand
TTAGCAGAGAAAACAGGGTTTTTAAAATCTAATGGTGAAGCTAGAAGGGCATTGAAAGAAAATTCGGTTTCTGTAAATTTCACCAAAGTAAAAGAAGGACATCTTATTACACCAAAAGATTTAATTCATGGCAAGTTTGTATTGCTGCAAAGGGGTAAGAAAAATAAGTTTATTATCCAGGTAGAATAACCCGGGTAATGGATATTTTTTTAATCTATCATTAAGTTACACCCTCTGATATCACTTGTGTCATACCGCCCTAGTATCTCAAAACTTCCATCTTTATGAACCCTTCCTAGGTCTTGTGTGGCTATGAAAGAGCAGGTGTATTGATTGGCCAAATCGATCACATTTATACCACCTGTTTTTCCATTTACCAGTGCCCTTGGATCTTGGGTATCTCTTGTGAGCACCTTCATCCAGGGAGGACACTTAAAAATTCCATTCCCCTTGGAGTAGGCCTGGGAGAGCAACTCTGTCATGCCATACTCACTGTGTATTTTTTTTAGCCCAAACCCCTTGGAGAGTTTTTCGTGCAAGGCTTCTTTTATTAGTTCTTTTCGGCGCCCTTTCATGCCACCAGTTTCCATAACGATGGTATGCTTTAGCTTAAAAGTATGCGCTTCAATAAGATCTAAAAGAGCATAAGATACCCCAAGTAAAAGTGTTTTTTTCTTTTGTAGCTCTAAGGCTTTTATGGTGCTAGCCAATGCCTCTAGGTTGTTAAGATAAAACCCACTTTTTGGCTGTTTACTCATGCTAATAAGCGTGTCAACCATATACACAAGAGAGGATCCCTCACTCTCAAGATAGCTGGGTAAAAGCGCCAATATAGTATAGTCCTTAATGGCACCGTATTGTTTGATAAAGGCTGTTGTAAAACTAGTTTTATATAGTGTTAAATCTGCTACATAATGTTTGCTTGTTGTACTTGATGTGGTGCCACTGCTAGTAAATATTTTTTCTGCATTGCAATTGTTTGCCAAAACAGCTTGTTGCTTGAAAAAAGTAATGGGAAGAAACGGGATATCATTACTCTTTAAAACGTTGTCTGGATGTGCCTTTAGAAGATCACAATAGGTCTTGTAGATAGCAAGGTTCTCGTACTGAAATTTGAAAATTTGCAATGCTTTTTCTTCAAATTCTTGTTGGGTTTGTATCTTAAAAATGGGTACGATAGGCATTGTAAATTTCGGAAGTGACCCCCCAAAAGTACACAATAATATTAGGTAAAGAATATATTATGCAAAGCTTGTGAAAATTAAAAAGGCTGTCTTGCAGGTAAGACAGCCTTTTTTTAAGGAGTAAAGTGCGTGTTTATTCTACAATCAATTTTGTAGTTAGTGTCTCACCGTTTTGAACAGCTTTCACAATATACAATCCAGTTGTTAAGCTCTCTATATTGACAAGGGTTGCATTTTCTAACCCCATGACTTGTTTTCCTAAAACATCAAAAATTTGCAAAGATATTGGGCTATTACTAGCTGCTTTTACTTGTATAAAAGAAGTTGCAGGATTAGGTGTCATAACAAAACCTTGAAGGGTATTGGTATTGGCGTTTAATGTATTTGAAAAATCAGAAAGACTTCTTGAAGTTATATAGTAATCTCCATCGTTACGTTCTGTGATAATACCTGCCACTACTGTTGTGTTACTTGTTGGCACATCTGCACCTATGTAATCGGCATCGTAGAAAGAGGTTCTAAACGTATAACTTCCACTTTGGGTAAGCATTTGGTATTCTGTTCCTACAACCCATGTTGGATTTTCTGTAGTATCAATAAGGGCAAATTCATAAATTCTAACATACTCAGACTCATAATTGTTTGGATTTGCATTTAGATCTGAAGCCAATACAGACTGGGCTGCAATTGTGTTACCGCTTGAAGATGCAGAAATATTCATTGTGGGTCTAAATTGCATCATTCCACCAAATTCATCTAGTGTTCCTGTAAGTCCAGTGATACCATCGCCAGCAACAAGTGCAGAAGTTATAATTCCATTGCTATCATCAATTAAAATAGCAGCCGTTGGGTCTTCGATGAACTTTTGGTTTCTAAAACTCTGTACAAAAGTAACAATTGCCTCACCGTTTAGTGTGTAATCATTACCAATGGTTCCAGCTCTTAATTCAGCAATTGTGTTTACCGTAGATCCCGGCTCACAGCTGGGAGAATTAATCGTGTTGCTTATATCACAATTTTCACTGGTTAGCGAATAAGAAAAATCTGTACCTTCATTCACACCTGTAATTATGATTTCTCCCTCACTAACTGAAGATGGGTCATCTCCACTTACACTTCCTTGCGTTGAAGAAAATGTGTAAGGGGCAGTACCACCTCCTGAAAAGCCTAAAGTAGTTGTATAGGTGTCTACACCAGTGGTAACCATATCACAAGTTACACTCACTACAAAAACACTTATTGGGCAGGCAGAAGAGCAATCTATGTTTGACGCTCTTGGCGTAGGAGTACCAACACAAAAAGTATTTGCTGTTTCATCGTATTGAATCGACTCAACATCTTTTAGTCCGTTTTGATTCTCATCCCATTGTATGGTCTGGTTTAATCCAGCTAAAAGCTCTAAATCATCAGCATCACTTGTTCCATATACTACAGCATCTACAAGACCACTACTTGTTACAGGAGTGTCATCTGGGAAATTTGCCGCTGGGGCATTGTAAATAGCAATTGCGTCAGCACCATTTTGTATGGTGTTATCTGGCCCCATTGTTATATCTGCTCCTGGGAAAAGATCACTACCAATAATAAAGTATCCATTAGAGTCAGAAGAGAATCCAGTAAGATCAACGGTTCTGTAACTTTCATTATCACTTCCATTGTAAAAAACAACAGTGTAACCGTTTAAAGATTGGTTTGCTGATTGGGTACGAATCTCAAGAAACTCCATATCATCTGTAGAGGTTTGGTCTGCATCAATCTCTACAATTTTTATGGATTGTGCAATAGATAAGCTCGCAAATAGCATAGCGGCTAATAGTGTAATTTTTCTCATTGTGTATTGGTTTTAATTTTTAGTAAATATACTCATTTACAAGGTTTTCATAAAAACAAATGTAATTATTTAACGGTAGCATAATATTATTGACTTGACAAATTTATATCTTTAAAAAATAATAAATTTACAGTTAACATTTTGTAACACTATTTTAGACAATGAAAAAAAAAGACACGACCATATTATTAGTTGATGATGAGCTAGATATCCTAGAAATAATTGGGTATAACTTAACGGCAGAGGGCTATAACGTTGTGACTGCCCAAAATGGAGTGGAGGCTATTAAAAAAGCTAAAAAACACAAACCTAAACTCATCATACTAGATGTAATGATGCCAGAGATGGACGGTATTGAAGCTTGTGAGAAGCTACGATTGATTCCTGATTTGTCAGAAACAGTAATTACATTTCTTACGGCCCGTGGAGAGGATTATTCTCAAGTTGCTGGTTTTGAAGCTGGAGCCGATGATTACATCACAAAACCAGTCAAACCAAAGGTTCTTACCAGCAAAGTTAAATCTCTGCTACGTAGGTTTAAAACTCAAGAACAAACCCAACAAGTAGTAAAACTAGGTAATTTAACCATCAACAGGGAGGAATACAAAATTATTGTAGATACCCAAGAAATGGTATTACCAAGAAAGGAATTTGAACTACTATCTCTTTTGGCTTCCAAACCAGGGAAGGTTTTTAAAAGAGGAGATATTTTAGATCGTGTTTGGGGGAATGATGTTGTAGTTGGCGGAAGAACCATTGATGTTCATATTCGGAAATTAAGAGAAAAAGTTGGTGAAAAAAAGTTCAAAACAATTAAAGGAGTTGGCTATAAGTTTGTTGAATAATGTTTAAAAAGTTTAGCAAAACATATGGATTTACCTTGTTTACAGCAGCTTTGTTAAGCATTATTTCGATGCTTATGCTTTGTGTTTTTTTGTATCCTGGCTATGAGTTAAACCCCTGGTATATTGTTTTTTTTGGAGCTGTTTTTTTTGTGATATGTTTTGTCCTTTTTCAATACAGTTTAGAACTGTTTATTTTTAAAAAAATTAAAACCATGTATGATGATATTTCTCTTTTGGATGCTACATCATTTAGTCAAAAGAGTATTTCTACAGATATGAATACCCTAACTCAAGAGGTAGGTCGTTTTGCAGAGAATAAAAAAATTGAAATTGAAACCCTCAAGGTAAGAGAGAATTACCGTAAAGAATTTATAGGCAATGTATCTCATGAACTCAAAACACCTTTGTTTACAGTTCAGGGCTATATTTTAACGCTCCTTGATGGCGCTTACAAAGACAAAGCGGTGCGTAAAAAATATTTAAAAAGAGCCAACAAAGGAGTAGAGCGCTTACTCTACATCATCAAGGATCTTGATATGATTACCCAACTAGAGGTTGGAGGTCTAACCCTTGAAAAAGAAAAATTTAATATCATAAAACTTGTTAAAAATGTGTTTGATTTGCTTGAGATGAAGGCCAATAAGAAAAACATTTCACTTGTGTTTGACAAACAATACAAACAGGGTATTAAAGTGTATGGAGATCAAGAGCGGATACAACAAGTACTTTCTAATTTAATCGTAAACTCAATAAAATATGGGAAGAATGATGGCACTACAGAGGTAAGTGTAGAGCATCTGGTTAAAGATAAAGTAATTATTAGGGTAACAGATAATGGTGAGGGCATTGAAAATGAGCACCTGACCAGACTCTTCGAACGTTTTTATAGAGTAGATAAAAGCGGCTCAAGAAAAGAGGGTGGCAGTGGCCTTGGTTTGGCTATTGTAAAGCATATTGTGGATGCTCATCAAGAAAATATTTATGTGGAGAGCCAACACGGTATTGGCTCTGAGTTTTCCTTTACGATGCAATTAAGTGCCTAAAAAATTTAATTGTTTGATGTCTTTGGTTACACACAAATAGCATTCATTGATACTGGTGTTGTATTTCATTAATTTTGCCAAAAAAAT
>CATEMS010000165.1 GCA_949507465.1 Flavobacteriaceae bacterium | reverse complement strand
GGAAGGTAGACACAGAGGGAGATGTAGGCGCCAACTGGGGACTTTGGGACAAAGACGAAAATTTGAAATTCTAAGCTATTTTTTTGTAGATTAGCTTATGGATTACACAGAAATTTTTGGAGTACACAAAGGATTGGCCGTTTGCTATTCTGGATACAGACACGGGCAGCGTCCTGGACACCTATACCCTACCTACAACCAGGTAACTGAAGATTTACTTATCATAGAAAAGCAATGGCAGTACATAAGGCTTTATAGCTGTGATGCACATTCAAAAACTGTTTTGGAGGTAATAAAAGACCGAAATATGACCCTAAAGGTCATGCTAGGAGCCTATATAGAAGCCGAAGAAAACAACGCAAATTGCCCATGGGGAGGAACCTACAGTTTGGATCAATTATCCAAAAATAAAAAAACAAACCTACAGCAAATGGATGCCCTTATCACTCTTGCTAATACGTATCCTGATATTATCTTTTCCCTTTCTGTAGGAAATGAGGCTTGCGTGGATTGGACAGATCATTTGGTGTCTGTAGAGGCAGTCGTGTCTTATGTTAGATATGTTAAAGCAGGTGCAAAACAACCCGTCACTTTTTGTGAAAATTATGTTCCGTGGCTTGATAAACTTCAGCCATTGGCCCATGAAGTAGATTTTATCTCGATTCACACCTATCCCGTTTGGGAGTACAAGACCATCGATCAGGGTATGGAAATTACCAAACAGAATTATAACGCTGTGGCCAATAAATATCCTGACAAACTAGTTGTGATTACTGAAGCTGGTTGGGCCACTGAATCTAACGGGTATGGAATCCCTCAAGATAATGTAAATGATGATGCGCAAAAAATTTACTACAAAGCACTCTCGCATTGGAGTACATCACAAGGTGTGCTTACCTTTGTTTTTGAGGCTTTTGATGAACCCTGGAAAGGGTCTGACGATCCTAGAGAGCCAGAAAAACACTGGGGTCTTTACACGGTAGACAGGGCACCAAAACTTGCCATGCAACCCATTGGTTACAAGTAAAGTTACATTATATTACACCAACCGCTACATTACCTATTCTAACCAAAGCCCACCTATAAGGTGGGTTTTTTTTGTGGTATTAATTTGTGCTAATTGGTATGAAAACTAATTTTCAAAATGTATTTATGTAAATCCTTAAAACATCACTAAAAAGCCCTCATCCACAGCAAAGGTGTTTAAAACACACGTACTATATTAAAGCCAAATGAAATTTGTCCCTGAGTCCAATCTCCAGTAGTTTCTGTTAAAAAACTACTATCATTACTGGCCCTAGAGTTGGTAAATAATAATTGAAATACGTGTCCTCCTGTCTCAATATCAATACCCATTGTTAAGGGATTGTAGTATAATGAGTTGCTGTTTTTACTAAAATTATACGCATAATCCAAATTAAAACTTAGTCTTTTCAGAAGTTTGTATCTCCCACCAAATCCTAACAGTATTTGATTGTATGTGGGTGTAATTGTATAATTTAAATCTTGCAAATTGTGTCTAACAAAAATAGGCGCTAATTGCAGGGATAGCTTTTGTGAAAAACTTCTAGATGCCAGAATTTGTGCTGTATATGAAAACCGATCAGATATTTGTAATTCAGGATAAATGC
>CATEMS010000164.1 GCA_949507465.1 Flavobacteriaceae bacterium | reverse complement strand
TCATAGCTATAACGGGGGTTAAACCAAACATTTTCATGGTGTAATTTGTCATCTGGGCAATCTTAGCCAGCTCTTTTGCTGTAGGGTCAATATTAATAGAAGTGTCACTTATAAAAATGGGACCTCTTTTGGTAAGCATCATATTGGTAGTAGCCACTTTATTGACACCATCAAAACGACCCACTACCTCCAAAACAGGACGCAGAACAGATGGATAGGCTCTTGAGTAACCAGAAATCATTGCATCAACATCCCCTTGGTTGAGCATCATAGCTGCAAAGTAATTGCGCTCGCGCATTAATTTTTCTGCATCAAAAAGAGTAATACCCTTTCTGTGTCTATTTTCAAATAATTTTTTTGCGTAATTCTTTAAATTTTCGGCTTGATCATCTGCCTTTGGATCCATAATTTGAATATCTGCGTCAAATTCAAGTTGTTCCATAAGCTCTTGGATAACGGCTTTCCTTCCTAACAAAACCGGGATTCCGATGCCTTCTTCATAAACAATTTGAGCTGCTTTCAATACATTTAAATGATCTGCTTCTGCAAAAACAATGCGTTTTGGATTTTGTTTGGCACGGCTAAGCAATAGGCGAATGATCTTATTATCTCCACCCATACGCTGGGTTAACTCATCTCTGTATTTTTTCCAATTGTTAATGGGTGCAGTTGCAACACCACTCTCCATGGCAGCCTTTGCTACAGCTGGTGGAATATGGTCTATGAGTCTTGGATCAAAGGGTTTTGGAATGATGTAATCTCTACCAAAAATAAGTTTGGTTTCTCCATAGGCAATATTAACTTGCTCAGGAACAGACTCCTTGGCCAAAGCAGCGAGGGCTTTAACAGCAGCCATTTTCATAGCCTCGTTAATCTTGGTGGCACGAACGTCTAGAGCACCTCTAAAGATAAAAGGAAACCCCAACACATTATTTACTTGATTGGGATGGTCACTCCTGCCTGTTGCCATGATAATATCGTCTCGTGTTTTACAGGCTAGTTTATATTCGATCTCAGGATCTGGATTAGCCATCGCAAAAACAATTGGATCTGCAGCCATTGATTTAAGCATACTTGGGGTTACAATATCTGCAATAGAAAGACCAACAAAAACGTCTGCATCAACCATAGCCTGGTCTAAAGTATCAATCTTCCTATGGGTTGCAAATTCTGACTTCTCAGGTGACAACTCAGATCTGTCATCTCTAATTACTCCTTTGCTATCTAACATTACAATATTTGCTCCTACTGCTCCAAAGGCCTTGTAGAGTCTTGTACAAGATACTGCAGCAGCACCAGCTCCACTTATTACAATTTTAACTTCATTTATTTTTTTATCTGCCAGCTCTATTGCATTTAAAAGGGCGGCAGCAGAGATAATAGCCGTACCGTGCTGGTCATCATGCATAACAGGTATATCAAGCTCTTCTTTCAGCCTTTTTTCAATCTCAAAAGCCTCTGGTGCTTTGATATCCTCCAGATTAATCCCACCAAAAGTGGGTGCAATATTTTTTACCGTTTCAACAAATGAGTCTACATCTTGAGTATCTATCTCGATATCAAACACGTCTATATCTGCAAATATTTTAAACAACAATCCTTTTCCCTCCATAACAGGTTTGGAAGCCTGGGGTCCTATATTACCAAGCCCTAATACTGCTGTTCCATTAGTAATAACGGCTACTAAATTTCCTTTGGAGGTATACTTATATACATTCTCAACATCTTTGGCTATTTCCAGACAAGGCTCTGCAACACCGGGGGAGTAAGCCAGAGATAAATCTCTTTGTGTAGCATATTTAGTTGTTGGCACTACCTGTATTTTACCAGGTCGTGGCTTAGAGTGATATAAAAGGGCTTCTTTGCGTTTACTTTGTTTACTCATAACAACAAATTGATTTTTTTTGGTACACTACAAATGTAACAGAGTGAAGTTAAAACGGTGTCTAAATTAAACATTAATTATGTTCACTCCACACCCTATTATCCCTTGGTTGTAGATTGTAATATTATGGTTTTAAGAATTCTATATTTCTGCGCAATCCCTCAAATTTGGTGCGCTTTAAAGGACTTTTTTTGAAAATTTCTGAAAATACCTCTTTGGTGACTTCTTCCCAATCTTTTTTTGAGTTGGATACTACCTGTGGATGGGGATCAAATAAAGGTTCCTTATGGGCTTTGCTAAACCGATTCCAGGGGCAGACATCTTGACAAACATCACAACCAAACATCCAATCATCAAACTGCCCACTCACACTCGAGGGAATTTCATTTTTAAGTTCTATGGTGAAATAACTAATACATTTACTGCCATCTACCTTATAAGGTTCTACAATAGCTTGTGTTGGGCAAGCATCTATACAGGCCGTACAGCTACCACAGTGATCTGTTACGGGCGTGTCATACTCTAGGTCCAGATCAACAATCAATTCTGCAATAAAATAAAAAGAGCCTGCTTGTTTGGAGAGTAAATTACTATGCTTACCAATCCAACCTAGACCACTTTTTGCAGCCCAAGCTTTATCTAAAACAGGAGCACTATCCACAAAAGCGCGTCCATGAACATCTCCCACGGTTTGTTGTATGCAATGCAGCAACTCTTTTAATTTGTCTTTAATTACAAAGTGATAATCTGTACCGTATGCGTATTTAGATATTTTATAACTATCATCTCGCTGCAGTTTACTTGGGTAGTAATTTAGTAGTAAAGAAATGACACTTTTTGATCCCTCCACAAGTTTGGTTGGATCAAGGCGCTTGTCAAAGTGGTTTTCCATGTACTGCATCTGTCCATGCCTGTTTTGATTCAGCCATGCCTCTAGCCTTGGCGCCTCTTGCTCCAAAAACCCTGCCTTACTTATGCCACAAGACATGAAACCAAGGCGCTTTGCTTGGTCTTTAATAAAAGCCGTATGTTGGTGTTTTGAGTTTATAGCTGTGGTATTTTACATCTTAGCCCTTTTTAAATAAAAATTAGAGAAACCAAGCAATTCTTATTTCTAGGCAATGTATTAAAACAAGCCACCTTGAGTGGGTCCCTTTACTTTACCTAAATGGGTGTAGGCTGCATCGGTTACCTCTCGCCCTCTTGGGGTGCGCATAATAAATCCTTGCTGAATCAAAAAGGGTTCATACACCTCTTCTATGGTTTCTGGACTTTCTGAAACTGCTGTTGCAATGGTAGTAATCCCTACAGGACCTCCCTTAAATTTATCGATAATGGTATGTAGTATCTTATTATCCATCTCATCCAGCCCATGGGCATCTACACTAAGAGCTTCTAATGAGAACTTAGCAATAGCTATATCAATACTACCATTGCCTTTAATTTGAGCAAAATCTCGCACTCTGCGTAACAGTGCATTAGCAATTCTTGGGGTGCCTCTACTTCTACCTGCAATTTCAATAGCAGCTTCCATAGAGATAGGGACTTCCAAAATACCCGCACTGCGCTGCAAGATGGTTGTCAGAAGTTCTGTGGTATAGTATTGCAATCTAGATGTAATGCCAAAACGCGCTCTCATAGGCGCTGTTAAAAGTCCAGATCTGGTGGTAGCACCCACCAAAGTAAATGGAGCTAGATGTATTTGAACAGATCGAGCATTTGGCCCAGATTCTATCATAATATCAATCTTGTAGTCTTCCATAGCAGAGTACAAATACTCCTCAACAATGGGGCTTAATCGATGTATCTCATCTATGAATAATACATCACGCTCTTCAAGATTTGTGAGCAGTCCTGCTAAATCTCCTGGTTTGTCTAAAACAGGACCAGAGGTTACTTTTATCCCCACTTCTAGTTCATTTGCAAGGATATGTGCAAGGGTAGTTTTACCCAATCCTGGTGGGCCGTGAAAAAGTGTGTGATCCAAAGCTTCATCTCTTTGGTTGGCAGCTTGGACAAATACCCGTAAGTTTTCTAGGGCTTTATCTTGCCCAGTAAAATCATCAAAACTAAGGGGTCGTAACCTCTTTTCAAGTTCTGTGTCTTTTGGTGTTAAGTGCTCTTGAGATGGATCCAGATGTTCGTTCATATAACAAATATACAAAGGGATTCATTACTAAGAGATACCAACAAAACTAAGATATAAACAAATATGTTGTATACATAACTACAACAAACTAAAGGTTAGTGTGTATGCAGTGTTTTAATTTATATTTTTACAAATCATCCAATTCTATAGTAATGCCTACACAGCCAAAACTTACTCGATTTAATCAAAATGTGTTGTCGAAATATCAAATCTACAACAGCATATTTATGACCCTTCCATTTGACACCATCACAAAGACCGGTGCGCTTCTGCCCCTTTTTCATGAAACCTGCCAAAAAGGGTTTAAAAAAGAGCAGGACCCTACTACTATAGTTGAGACCTTTTTCAAAAAATACCAAGCAAGACGCTCTAAAGAGAGCCAAACTAATCTGTTATTTAGATTTATACAATACATAGAGCGGCAAGTAGTTTTATTTGATGCCATTGAAGATGCTGGATTTCCCATTGTAAATAACATGGATGGAATTGGCACATTGCGCTCTTTAAAGGAAAGTGCAACTGCTGAAAACAAACTAGAAACCCTAAAAAAATACCTTGAAGAATTTAAAGTACGTATTGTACTAACTGCCCATCCTACTCAGTTTTACCCCGGTGCGGTTTTAGGAATTATCACAGATCTAACACAGGC
>CATEMS010000163.1 GCA_949507465.1 Flavobacteriaceae bacterium | reverse complement strand
TATAAATGATATCCATAGCTTTTTGGGTATGGGTTATGTAGTAGTTGAGTCTGTCTTCAAGGTCAGAGTAATCATCTTTTATTTGTATGTAATGAAAATTAGGCTTTAATAAGCCCTCCATAAACCAGGTTTCAAATTTTGGTTTTGTCATTACCGCAATAGAGTTTGAGGACATTACCCATTTTAGGTTGCTAGCTACATCATTACCCTCCAGGCATAAAATAAATTTATATGTAAGTTGTTGATTAATAGTAAGTCTAGGTACTTTCCATAAAGAATTCAATTCATTATTATTTACTTTACCAATGTTGCACATAGGGTGCTTGAAATACATCTCTAAAAATTTAATTCTATGTGTTTGGCTTTGATGAACTTTCCCTCTGCTTACCAGCATATTCTTTTTGTCCTTAAAAGCAGTTGTGTCATTTTTGATAAACATAAAATGCCTTAGTTTATTCCATTTCAGTAAAATAGAATTTTGGTTTGTATCATTGATAGGTCTACTTTTTACAAAAGTTGGTTGTTCTGCCACTGTTACTACATCTCCAAATAAGAAGTGTCCCTTGAGCTGTTGAGAAAAAAAACGACTGTATTGAAATAAATCAAAAAAATAGACCTTTGATCCTGGCACAGACTTTAGTTTGGATAGCGGTAGAGGATTTTTTAAATCTATATTTTCTGATAATTTATTGTAATAGGCGACCCTTTTTGAGATAGCCTCAATTTTCCTTGCAGCATGCAATTTTTTTCTTAATTGTTTTTGAAATAAAATATGTGGTATCAATTGCCTGAGGTAATTAACAATGTAATACTTTGGCTTGTTGTTTTTGTGTTTATAGCTTATTCTCTTGAATTCCATTAGGTGGGTTGCATCTGTATTTTAGAGTGTGTGATTACATGCTTTTTGTAAATTCTAGAAATACTTCTTTATGTTTTTTTAAATCCATATCTGCAGATAGGGATACGCGAGCAATATAATCTTTATCTACCTCTTTGGTGGTTCCTTGAGTAGAGGTAGCTGGAATGGTCCAGTAAACACCTTTTAACTGCCCATAACTCACACAGTATTTACTTTGATTTGGGATTTTTGTTATCATCATTTTTATCAAAAGATGATTTAAAGCTCTTTTATGTGTTTCTCTTTCTTGTGGAGTATTCCCTTTTGACGGAAGGTCAAGAGAAAAAACAGAGGGAGTAAATCCTTGATTTGCTAATTCTTCACTAACAAAATTGATTTTTGCCTGTGGCATTACTTTTTCAATAAAAGTTACAAATTCACGAGTGTTTAAATAGGCATCGTTTATTCTTTGTGTCATGGAGGGTAACTCTTTGGCAAGTATTTCATATTGCAATGCCGTTGCTTGATTGTCACAGATAGTTAAATGCAATGCTATTTTTTCAAGTAGTATTGAAGCTTTTTTGTTTACCACACAATATCCTGCAGTGCATTGACCAGCGCTAGGAAATTTAGAGCCACTAGCATATGCAATGGCTTTAACACTGGCGAGAATAGCCCCATCTTCTATAAAATGTACGTTTGGACAAAATGTCTGATCTAAAATAAAAACAGGTTCGATTGCGGTGTTACCATCACTGGTATAGCGTTTGGAGCTTAAGACATTTTTTAAGGCTTCCAAATCTGGAACCTCAACTCTGGGGTTTGTTGGGATTTCTGCAATGATATAGGGTATAGCATCTTGTTGGGCAATTTGCTCTAAAACTGTCTCAATGCTTTGCACCATATCATTATTCCCATCTACGGGCAGATCAACCACCTCTACACAATGAACACTAGCAGCAAGTCTTCTGGCTTGGTCGTTGGTTCCTCCATAGCAATTTGGTGGCACCACAATTTTAATAGCTTTTTGAGGGCGATGCTCCTTTGCATGATCTATAAGACCCATCATAATTGCAAATTGCATAGACAAGCCACTTGAACCAACAAGTGGAGTTGTACTTGTTCCGGTAATATTATTTATGCTGTTTTGTACAGATACTTTGTTTTTTTCTAGGTTTCTTGTGATGGGTTTTGAAGCTATATGTAAGTACCTTTGAAGCGCCATTAAACAATTAACAGGAGTCATGGCAATGGTTTCTCTCCTTCTAAAGTGTTGTATTTGAGATATGTATGGTTTGTTATTACCACCATTAACAATTAAAACACTACCAAGATCCGGTATGGTTGATACAATAAAATCAATTCCGTTTGGTACTGTTAATGTGGCTAAATCATCATTTTGAGTGATTAATATGCTACTGCCTTTAAAGTTGTCTGCCTTATGAAGTGTTTGGGCTGCTGTTACATCAAATGTATACCCATAAACTTGTTTTAGAGTTTCAAGGTGGCTTTCATTTGGTTGTTGCGTGTCATAAATAAGTTGAGTCTGTGTATTTTGAAGTGCATTATGCCTTAAAATTGCCAGAATGGGTGCTGTTTGAGATGAAAAACTAATTACATGATTAGATGATAGCGAGAGTGTTTTTGAAATTACCCATTCTAAAATACATGAAAGGGGGTGCCCAAGTCTAATATAATCATAGGCAGTTGGAAGTCTCTCAAGTGCTTTGTGTGTAAAATTATTTTTAGCGTACAGGGTTTCTAATGACTCTATAAATTCGGTTTTAGCCAATGCCTCATTATACTTATCAAGTTTATGGGTGGTGGTAGTAAGCCATCCATCTGGCATGTTTTTGAGCACCTGCTTGATATAGTGTTGCATTTTGTTTTTATCCATACCGCTTATCTATTTATTGACCATAAATTTACGGTAATAAGATGTATATTCTTTGTGTTATATATTT
>CATEMS010000162.1 GCA_949507465.1 Flavobacteriaceae bacterium | reverse complement strand
CTACTACTTGCATCATAACTTATGATACTTTCTCCATAGCTAGGAGCTTCACTTAAACGTACATTTCGCTGAATGATTGTGTTAAACACCATGTTATCAAAATGTTTTTTCACCTCTTCAACTATCTGGTTTGACAATCGTAATCTTGAGTCATACATGGTAAGTAGTAAGCCCTCAATATCTAGATTTGGATTGTGTATTTTCTGAACGCTCTTTATGGTATTTAATAGCTTACCCAGCCCCTCTAGTGCAAAATACTCACACTGTATAGGAATGATAACAGCATCTGCTGCAGTTAAGGAATTTAGAGTCAATAATCCTAATGATGGTGCGCAATCTATAATGATATAGTCATACTCGTTTTTTAGATCTGTGATCATTTGCTTGAGCATGTACTCTCTATTTTTTGTGTCTACTAACTCAATTTCAATAGCAACAAGATCTATATGTGCTGGTATTATGTCAAGATTTGGCGAACTTGTTTTTACAATGGCATCTTTGGCTGTTGTAGAATGTTCAAGCAATTGATAGGTACCATTGGTTACAGAGGCTACATCTATTCCCAAACCTGAAGTAGCATTGGCTTGCGGGTCTGCATCAATTAAAAGTATTTTTTTTTCTAAAACACCCAATGATGCTGCTAGATTGATAGAAGTTGTAGTTTTTCCTACCCCTCCTTTTTGATTAGCAATTGCAATAATTTTACCCATTAAATTGTGTTGATTTAAGAGTAAAAATACTATTTAATAACCGAATCTAAAATCATTTTTGTTAACAGATAGTGAACATCTTTGCAGGGGTATAGGGACCTTTTGTATTTACTTTTTTAAGTTAAAATAAGGCACTATTTGTTTGAGATACTATCCCACAGAAAACCACTACATCTTAATGGAAGTTAGACTATACTAGTGATCTGCCACGGAATCGATTAATATATTTAGCATTTCTATGGCTGCGTCGCTAATTCTTGTTCCTGGACCATACACAGCTAATGCTCCTGCATCAAATAAAAACTGATAATCTTGCGCCGGTATCACACCACCAACAATGACCATGATGTCCTCTCGGCCAAGTTTTTTTATTTGTGCAATGACCTGAGGCACTAGTGTTTTGTGACCTGCTGCTAGTGAAGAAATTCCTAAAATGTGCACGTCATTTTCTATGGCTTGTTGAGCGGCTTCTTGTGGTGTTTGAAAAAGCGGCCCAATATCTACATCAAAACCCACATCGGCATAACCAGTTGCTACAACTTTGGCGCCACGATCATGCCCGTCTTGACCCATTTTAGCAATCATAATTCTTGGTCTACGCCCTTCAAGGGCTGCAAACTTATTTGCTAGTTCTCTTGCCTTTTCAAAGGAAGGGTCTTTTTTTATCTCCTTGCTATACACGCCACTAAATGATTTAATTTGTGCTTTATATCTGCCAAAGGCCGCCTCTAAGGCATCACTAATTTCTCCTAGGGTAGCTCTTTGCTTGGCTGCTATAACTGCCAAATCTAATAAATTTTCTGATGCATATCTAGCAGCATGAGTTAAAGCTTTTAGACTCTGATTGACCTTTTGGTTATCTCTGCTAGCCTTGATGTTTGCCAATCGCTCTAATTGAGAGGTTCTTACCATTTGGTTATCTACATCCAGAATCTGCAAGGGATCTTCTTTTTCTAATCTGTATTTATTTACTCCAACAATAATATCTTGACCGCTATCTATACGGGCTTGTTTTCTTGCTGCGGCCTCCTCAATGCGTAATTTTGGAATCCCTGCCTCTATGGCTTTTGTCATGCCTCCAAGTTCTTCAACCTCCTGGATAAGTGACCATGCCTTTTGTGCAATATCATTGGTTAGGTTTTCTACATAGTAACTACCTGCCCATGGATCAACTGTTTTTGTGATTTGGGTTTCTTCTTGAAGATATATTTGAGTATTTCTAGCGATACGAGCACTAAAATCTGTAGGTAGGGCTATGGCCTCGTCAAGTGCGTTGGTATGCAAAGATTGGGTTCCGCCAAAAGCCGCTGCAGATGCCTCTATACATGTGCGTGCAACATTGTTGAAAGGATCTTGTTCTGTTAAACTCCAGCCACTTGTTTGGCAATGTGTTCTTAGTGCTAACGATTTTGGATTTTTTGGATGAAACTGTTTTACAAGTTTTGCCCACAACATTCTTGCTGCTCGCATTTTAGCAATTTCCATAAAATGATTCATGCCTATGGCCCAGAAAAAAGAGAGGCGAGGGGCAAAGGGGTCAATATCCATACCAGCCTCCAAACCTTTGCGAATGTACTCTAGGCCATCGGCCAAGGTATAAGCCATCTCTATATCGCAGGTAGCGCCTGCTTCTTGCATATGATAGCCAGAAAT
>CATEMS010000161.1 GCA_949507465.1 Flavobacteriaceae bacterium | reverse complement strand
TTATGAAGGTAGTCATCGTCGCAAAAAACATAGCTAAGATCGCCAAGCTTGTGATTTTCTTGTGAGATGGTGTCAGAAATCCAAAAAATAAGTGATTCTGGATCTTGTATTTTAAAATTTGTTTGTGAGAAAAATTCAATCATTGGATCGCTTAAAATAAGATTGCACCTTTTGTTTATATTCTTGGCGCAAAGGAAGGGATTCTCTGTTTAAAATTTCAGTGGTATTAAAATAGTTTTTAATTTCTTCTTCTGATAAGCGCAGGGTGTTGGTATAGGTTTTCCGGTTGGTTATAGATTCGCGCCTAGACTCCTGGCCTTGTTTTAAATCTGCCTCTTTTAGTTTTAACAGCTCGTACTGCAGGCTAAGCATTTTCTCTAAAGTGCCCCGGTCAAACCCTTTATCAAGTAGCTGCTGCTCTATGTTTTGCATCTTTTTTATTAGATCGCGTCCTAGGCCCTCAAGCCCTAATTTACTTAGTCTGTCTTCTAACTCCTGTCTCAGTTGCTGTTGTTGTTTGTATATCTCAAAAAGCTCAGCATCATTGCTTTCGCTTTGATTTGTTTGAGAAGAGTTTGATTTGTTTGTTGTGTTGCCATTACTGCCTTGGCCTTGACTACCTCCCTTGCCGTCTCCTTTACCCTCGCCTTGGCCCTCACCCTGACCCTGGCCTTCTCCTTGGCCCTTTTCTCCCTCTTGTCCCTCTTTGCCTTCTCCGGGCTTGTCGCCCATGCCTTGTTGCATTTTTTCTGTTAAGCTTTTTTGTTTTTCGATAATATCTGGAAGCTGAAAACCTTCGCCTTGACCCTGTCCTGGTTGTGGCATGCCTTGCTTACCACTTCCCGATCCCTGGCCCATTTGCTGTTGCTGCATACCGGTGAGCATACCTGTGAGTAGATTTGCCAAATCGTTGGTGCTAGTAACAGCATATTGCTGAGAGGAAACACCTTGAGGTATTTGATTGTCTGCCAGGCGCTCCATTGCCTTCTTTAGATTGTAGTGAACCTGAGTGACTGATTCGTTTATTTGCTGACCGATTAAGGGTTGGCGCAGAGAGAGAGAAAACAAACTATCATCTATGTGCTGAAAATTTTGCTTTAAATCGTTTTGAGTAATCAATCGTTTGCCAAAAAGAGGATTCCCGAATTGTGATTGTTTAAAGGCCTCCATTGTGGCTTCTTGCCTAAAAGAAAACACCACTAAATTATCTAGTATTTGCCGTAGCATCGCTACGTCCTCGTCTAATTGCTCACCTTGAGATCCAGACATGGCCATCATCATTTGTTGGCCCATTTCTTGCATCTTTTTTCCTGCCTTTTTTTGGTTTTGTTGCGCGCCTGATTTATTTTGATTTTCTAGTTTTTGCATGGCTTGCTGCTGGAGTTGGTCTACCGCCTTTTCACCTACTTTATCTTGTGGAAGCTCCATTGGAGATTGGAGTTTTTCGTTTTCTTTTTTAAGCTCTTGTAAATCTCTCTTGTAAGCGTCAAATTTTTCATTGATTTTCTGCTGAGCCTCTGTTGTGTTCTGCGGCTCGGGTTTTTCTGCCAACTTGATTTGTTGTTCTCCTAATTTAAAGAGCTCTTGAGACAGTTTTTCGCTTTTTTTAGTTACGTAGTACCGTTTGGTTAGTTCTATGAGTTGTTCTAGGTTTTTTTCTTGGTTTTTATTTTTCTTGGTGACTTGCTCTAGCTTATCTAAAAGCTCCTCCTTAGATATTTTATCTTGCAACTTCTCTAACTCCTTAAGCAGCTTTTCGTTTTCTTTCATTTTTTCTCGGCCTTCTTCTAGTCTTTTTTCTAATTGCTGAGTAAAGGGATCTTTTTCTTTGTTTTGTGGCTGAAATTTCTCTAGACTTTCTTGCAGTTGTTTTGAAAACTGCTGCATAAGTTGTTCTTGATTTTTTTGACGCCTTAACACGTCTTCTAATTTCTTTTTTTCGTTCCAATTTAAGGCCTCTTTCTCTTTTTGTGAGCGCTGGAGTTGTTCTAACCGTTTGTCTTGATTTTTTAATTCTTGAAGCGCTGCATCCATAGCTTTTACTGCCCTTGACTGGTTTTCAAGCTGTTGCGTTTCCAGTTCTTGCTCGGAAGATTTTCTAAAGCCGTAATAGCCTGATTTTGTGGATTTATAATTGTGTATAACATCGGTATCAAAAACCTCAAAATAATACTCATACTCGACCTGTGGTGGCAGCTCTAATGGTCCGGGAAAAACGTATGTAAATTGGTCTAGGTTGCTTTTATTAACAGGTATGGGTACTGCTTTTTTAAGCTCGGGTTGGGATTGGGGGTAAAAAACAAGTTGTAATTTTGAAAAGCCATAATCGTCGCTCACTTGTCCTAAGAAATACGTTTGTTGAGCGTTAATACTATCTTTTTTGGATTGCATAGAGATTTCTGGAAATTGATCTTTTATCACTTTTATGGTAAAAGATAAATTTTCATATTCCTTCAGCCTGCTATTAGAGGTTGTTATGGCGTAGTCTAAAGTGTTATTTATTGTCTTAGAAAAAACATGTTGCTGCTCGTTTGGTGTAAAGGAATAGGCCGTGTCATTTGTTTTTAAGCCAACATGGCTCGTATTTTGTGTGTTCACAAGCCAGGTTACCTTTGTGCCCTCTGGCAACGTTGTGTTTCCTGTGCTTTGAAGAGTTTTTGGTGGGCTTCCAATATAGCTAGGGTACTTTAAAGTTAGCTCGAAGCTCTCTATGGATGGCGTTTGTACAACCTCTAGGGTGTACTTTTTTGAGCTAACATTAGCGGCCAACAGCTTGAAGTCAAGAGTGGCCTTGGGCTGTGAAAAGGTATGTTGAAAAGACCCTAGCGTGGTTTGTTGAAGAAAATACTGCTGGTTATTGTAAATAATACTTGCGTTTTGAGGAACAACACTGCCCTGGGTACGAATGGTAAGGGTAAAGGGTTTGTTTTCTATGGCAGACAAACTTGGGTTTGTTACATAAAAAAGAAATGGCGCTGGAGGGGTGTAGGCCGTGTTGTAGTTTACAACACGGGTGTAACTATTACTAAACAAATCTTTCTCTCCTAAGATAGAAACTCCAACAAAAAAGAGTATTGGAACCACCGCAAAAACAAGATACTTTGTGTTTTTTTTAAAATTTATGGCTTTTTTAAAGACCACCGGCTCCATCTGTAGAGCCTTTTGATCTATGCTTGCGGCAAGTAACTCTGAGGCTTTTTGGCTTTGATTTAATTGTAAGACATTGAGTAGCTTGTCGTTTACCTCTGGGAAATGGTCGCCAATGATTTGAGCGGCCTGCTCATTGCTTATCCCTTTTTTGAGACTAAACAACTTGAGTAAAGTAAAAGCAATAAAGCGAACAAAAAGACCGATTTCAACAACTACAAAAGACCAGAATAAGACAGTCCTGCCCCTTGGGTTTAACCACAAAAAATACTCTACCAATAGGGTGAGTAAAAAATATAAAAAGCCTGTAGCGAAAAAGAAAATAGTCCCCTTTATCAGCTCGCTAGTATAGTACTTTTTTATAAATTCTTCCAGCTTTTGCTGGATAAGACCAAATGAACTCATTGTATTTTTTTGGTAATTTACCTTGGATTTAAAATTAGTGCAAAAAAACAGCAAACCCTGTAATTTATTAAAGTTTTTAAGAGTCTTATGGGCTTAGAGGAATCTGTGAGAAAAAAAACATAAAATTTAATGTTTGATGGCTTGCTTTGGCCTTTTAAAACAGTGTTGGTTTTTATGAACATCAATAAAACAATTCCTGTTGTGGCGCAACCATAGAATTGTATCTTTACATACAGAAAATTTAATTTTTTATGTCTAAAAAAGTACGCGTTAGATTTGCTCCTAGTCCAACAGGGCCTCTTCATATTGGTGGCGTTAGAACCGCTTTGTTTAATTACTTGTTTGCCAAAAAAAACGGGGGAGACTTTATCCTTCGTATAGAAGATACAGACCAAGGGCGTTATGTCTCTGGTGCCGAGCAGTATATTATAGAGGCCATGA
>CATEMS010000160.1 GCA_949507465.1 Flavobacteriaceae bacterium | reverse complement strand
GGCGTTAATTGCATCAATTAGATGTGCAACATCTGTCATCTTTGCCAAATCGGTGCTGCTTAAAAATAATTCAAGTGCATCTTTTTCTTGAGAGAGTGTTACTGGAAATTCATACTTTGGTAGCCACTTGGATTTGTATTGTTTTAAAAATTGATCTTTGTGAAGAAAAACTAGATCTAAATCAGTGGATTTTTTAAAGGCCCGCCAAGATCTATTTTCGAACAAAACACCATGGGTAAGGCTACACAAGGTACACTGGTATGTGGTTGGACTAAAAATTTTATGGGCAGCAGCTACCAGAAAACTCCCTTTAGTGTGGCTTGCATTGTAAACAAAAATAAGGGTCATGGACAAGGATGGGTCAGGAAACTATTTTTTCTTCAATTCTAATTTTTCAGCAAAATAATCACAGAAATCTTTCATGGTAGCAGTCATTTTCTCATCGTTTGTGGCACGATTAAATGTGTCTGCCATAGCACTTAATGTTTGGTGAAAAAATATTTTCATCTCATCTAAAGGCATGTCTTTGGTCCATAGGTCTATACGCATAGACTCTTTTGCTTGAGCATCCCAAACAGAGAGGAGCATGGCTTTTGCTTGTTGATTGGAAACTCCACCATCTTGTGCGCTCCAATGTAATTTTTCTGGTATTTTGTTTTGATCTAGCGAAACATCAATGATGATTTTTGATTTGTTTGAAATTGCCATTACTTCTTTGGTTTGAATTTAGATTTTTTAAAAAGATCTTCTGCATCGAAGACTAATAATTGTTGTGGGGTTATATCATTATTTTCCATAAAAGATTGCACTATTTTCCAACCTAAATAGCGTCCAAGCATTGGAGGAGACTCATTATCAAGTTCAAGATAAAACTTAGAAAAAGGAGCGTTTGAGATAAATCTTGGTGTTAGACTCGGATCTGTGCTAAATAATAGTTCTTTTTCGATAAAATAACGCCACATGTACACCTGGTTTTCTTCAGCCCACTGCCACTGTTTGTCTGTGTATCCAATCACAAAACTATCACTACTATCTGGTAACCATAATTTTTGTAAATACAACTGTTTTCCAAAGTAAATGATCTGATCCAAAAATGAATTTTTTACTGGTTTTGATACAAATTTTTGAGCATAAGCCTTAGCAATATCAACAGATATTCGAGATGGGTTTAAATCTTTGACAATGTATCTTTTAAAGTTCGAATAATACCTGTGATCCTCGCCTAGATAGTTGTCTAAGGATAGTAAAAGTAAGGTATCAGAAGCAACAATAACCCTGTTTTGATAGTCAACATCATTTATCAAAGTAACCGTGGTGGGCACTCTAAAACGAGGAAAATAATAGCTAATGTGCTGAAATAAAGGTCCTAATTTTTCTGCCAGGCTTGCTTGATCAGCAAATTGCATTAAAACCTCATCAGCCATTTGTTGACGCAAAGGATTTTGCATTCGCGCTATCCAAACACTGTCTGGAATTTTTTTGGGAAAAAACATTGGAAACTTTTCTTTTAGATATCCAAGAGAATCAATAGAGGTATTAGCAAATTGTTTATCAAATCTTACAATAGATACTTCAACAGGTATTTTTGAAATATCATTTTCAACATCATTCGATTTTTTACAGCCAAAAAGCGTCAAAACAGATAATAATAAAATAAATTTTCGCATATAATTAACGGTACTAAGCTTTAGGGGAAATTTCCTTTTTATTAATTTTACAATTAAGATAACACAGATTGTTTTAAAATGTAAAAATACAATTTTAACAATCATTGCAGTACCCTACAGACCCTAGAAATTATAAAAAATGAAGGTACTGAAATAATTCATCGCTTTAAAAAGATAACATGCAGGTAGAAAGACTTACAGCACACATAG
>CATEMS010000159.1 GCA_949507465.1 Flavobacteriaceae bacterium | reverse complement strand
GATGACTGTTTCTATATCATGCATTTTGTAACGATCAATTTTCATCCCCTTTACAATGTCAAGGACCTGGCCATCTACTCTAACTTTTAGAAAGCCTTGTTTTGCAATTTGCTCGAAGAGTTCTCTGTAGTGCCCTTTTCTGGACCTAATAATAGGAGCAAGGATACTTACTTTTTTGTCTTTAAAGTCAGACAAAATAAGTTCTTTAATTTGCGCATCACTGTAGCTTACCATCTTTTTGCCAGTTTTGTAACTATAGGCATCACTTGCCCTAGCATACAACAATCTTAAAAAATCATAAATCTCTGTAATGGTACCAACAGTAGAACGGGGGCTTTTACTAGTGGTTTTTTGTTCAATAGCAATAACAGGGGAGAGCCCATCTATTTTGTCTACATCTGGACGCTCTAGATTACCTAGAAACTGTCTAGCATAGGCAGAGAATGTTTCTATATAACGGCGTTGACCCTCTGCGTAGATAGTGTCAAAGGCAAGAGATGATTTTCCGCTACCTGAGAGTCCTGTGATAACTACCAGTTGGTCTCTGGGGATAGAAACATCAAGGTCTTTTAAATTATGGACTCTAGCGCCCAAAACATCAATACTTGCCAAGTTTTTTGCCATAGATTGCAAAGGTACTTAAAGTCTTTGAAAATTTAGGGTTAGGGGTAGTTGGTAAAATGTTAATTATCAGCCAATATATGATAGCATAGCGTTATTATTTTAATGTTTTTCCAAGAAATGAAAGTCCAGAAACAACCATAAAAACAAGAGAAGAAATAACAAATGAAAAACTCACTACAAGTAAAATGTTTGGTAGACTAAACAAGGTAATCAGTAGGGGTAAAAGCACACCAACTGCTAGCATAGCCGAGAATAAAAGGTACAGGTTTTTTAGTGATGCAGACAGGCCATTTTTTTTATCGCTTTGCGCTTCAAATAATTTTGGAATTAGATCTTTGTTTAAGTATTCTCCAAATTTTGATAAGAACACATCATTGAATGAAGAATCTTCAAAACCAGAGGGGTTCACTGTGTGGGCCAGCGACATAATTTTATCTTGATGCCTTTCATGTAATGCATCAAGGTTTAAGGCATTTTTAAAGTCACCAAATCGATATCCAAAGTGATACCAGAGTCCAGATCCTACTTTGTGCTCCAACCATTTTTCCAGAATTGCTGGGTTGTATTGTTGTGGGTAAATGATTGAGTTTGGCAGGTGTTTTTGTTTCGGTTCTGTGTAGAGTAATGATTTTAACTCCAGGTATAATGTATCGGTATCATCTTGTCCTTTTTTTTCTTCTAGATAATCAATGGCAAGTTTAGATTTTCCTTTGTAGTATTCTTTAACATCAAAAAAGCTTAGCCCCTCAAACTCATCATCAATAAATGTTTTGACCTCTGGTAGCCATAGTTTACTTTTAAGAATGATCTCTATAATTTTACGTGCTGCATTCATTCTCTCAATAAGCATATTAAGATTTGTATTTCCAGGGCTGAGCATCTGATTGACACTAAAAATGCTAAACACAATATATCCTAATAGTGCTATGGATGTAAAACCGCTAATTGCAATAAATAAAGAAACCTGGTCTTGTAGTATTTCAATAAAGCTAGGGGTCTGGGTAATTTTTTGATTTAAGAAGAATATTAGAAAAATGCAAAGCATGCCTGATAACACAAGTGTTGTCAAGATAAAATAGTTTATAGAAAACAATTTTTTACGCATCTTATTTTAAATCTAATACAAGAATTTATTTCCAGATTATTATAAAACAGTTTGTTAGCTTTTTTCGAAACAATGCCAAATTTACTGAATTACGTAGTCTTTATCCTACAATTAAACGAATATTTGTAGGATATTCGATTAACTGCACACTGCCTTGAAGTTGTTTTTTAGGATAAGGATATGATTTTTTGTCTTGAAAAAGTTCTTAATTCGTTGAAGAAGATTGTAAAGTCTGTTTCAAATTCAGTGTAGTATTTTTCTAGATCAAGGGAGGCAAGATGCATTCTGTTTTTATAGTTCAGGCGTCTACTCATTTGTTCTAAAATACTGGTTATGCCATCAATGGTAGCATACATCAACAGCCAATTATTTGATTTCATTACAGGAAACATCTTTTGGATTTTAGGTGGCAGGACCTCAAAATTTGTTTCAAGCAAATTATAAAAATCAGATACATAATCACTCAGGGGGGTTTGGTGGTACTCTAGCCAGTTTTTTGCTAAAAAATGATCATAAAAAACATCTACAATAACACTACTATAATGACCATGATTTTCATGCAAACGTTTGGTAGATTGTCTTACCAATGGGTGTTGGTCTGTAAAGGTGTCTATACTGCGATGCAGTAAAATACCCTTTTGTATATTTTCATTATAATGAAGGTACTTCTTTGCCTTCACACTATCTGCAATGAAATTACCAATGGTTAGATCATGATTTTCGCCAGAGAGATATATATGAGCTAGAAAATTCATTATGTAAATTTACACAAATTACTAAGCAACATTTTCTTTTTAAAAAAGTATATTTGTGCCTAATTATAAGCTTTAAAATAACCCATATTTTATTGGGTTTTATGCTACATAAACCAACCAAGTAAACAATGACATTAATAAAATCAATTTCTGGAATTAGAGGCACCATTGGAGGTGCTCAGGGAGAAAATCTAACACCTATAGATGCTGTAATGTATGGCGCAGCGTATGGTACTTGGGTAAAGAAACAGATTGAAAAAGAGTCCTATCGTGTGGTGGTAGGTCGTGATGCTCGTCTTAGCGGAAATATGATCCAGCAATTAGTAATCAACACCCTAGTTGGTCTAGGGATAGACGTGATTAACCTTGATTTATCAACAACACCAACAGTAGAGATGGCGGTTGTCATGGAAAAGGCCGATGGAGGAATTATACTCACAGCAAGTCATAATCCAAAACAATGGAACGCTTTAAAACTATTAAATGCTAAAGGAGAGTTTTTGGATGCCGTTGCAGGTCAAGAAATTTTAGACATTGCTCAGGGCGCAAACATGCTATTTGCAACTGTAGATAACTTGGGTAAAGTAACTAGAAACGATGCCTACATTGATCTTCACATAGATGAGATACTTGCCTTAGATTTGGTAAACGTAAAGGCTATAAAAGCGGCCAATTTTAAAGTAGTTGTAGACGCAGTCAACTCTACGGGTGGTATTGCTATACCTCTTTTGTTAGAGGCCTTGGGAGTGCATCCAGTTAAGTTGTTTTGCACTCCAAATGGAGAGTTTCCTCACAACCCAGAGCCTTTAAAAGAGCATTTGGGTGATTTAATGCATGAGGTGGTTTCTCAAGGTGCAGATTTTGGTATTGTTGTTGACCCAGATGTAGATAGATTGGCCTTTGTTGATGAGAAAGGCGAAATGTTTGGTGAAGAATATACCTTGGTGGCTGTTGCAGATTATGTATTGGCACATAGACCAGGTAATACAGTTTCTAACATGTCTTCTTCAAGGGCTTTAAGAGATATCACCAATAAACATAAGGGATCCTATACTGCAAGCGCTGTTGGAGAAGTAAATGTGGTCCAAATGATGAAGGATACAGACGCTGTAATTGGTGGAGAGGGTAATGGTGGTATCATTTATCCTGAGTTGCATTACGGGCGTGATAGCCTTGTTGGAGTTGCCTTGTTTTTAAGTCATTTGGCAGAACAAAAAATGACCGTTAGCGCTTTAAGAGCCTCATATCCATCTTATTATATGAGTAAGCAAAAAATTGCGCTTACCCCACAGATTGATGTAGACGCTATTTTAGAGAAAATGGCAGATACTTACAAAGCTGAAGAAATAACTACCATTGATGGCGTAAAAATTGATTTTGAGAGTAATTGGGTTCATTTACGTAAATCCAATACAGAACCAATTATTAGAATCTATACAGAAGCTGTCTCACAAATTAAAGCAGACGAGCTGGCAAACGATATTATTTCAGAAATTAAGCACATTGCAGGTTTGTAATTTTTAATTTAGTTGTAATCTCTACCAAAGTCAGAAATACCAAAACCTATGCAAAATATAGATTTAGCTACACTTGTAATTATAGCCGCTACTGTTGTTGTTACTTTAATGGGTTTTAAAGACACCTCTTTTTTTGACAGATATAAATTTAATATTGCTGGCATAAAAAAAGGGGAGAAGCTTAGGATGTTTTCTTCGGGTTTTTTACACGCAGATGTCAACCATTTGCTGTTTAATATGTTGACTCTTTATTTCTTTGCTCCCGTGGTAATTGCTTATTTAAACTCCCTACTTTTTGTTAGTATTTATTTCACTGCCTTGTTGTTTGGAAGTTGGTTGTCTTTTGTATTTCATAAACATGAGCCTTATTACAGTGCTATAGGCGCTAGTGGAGCGGTTACAGGGGTTTTGTATGCTGCTATATTATTAAATCCAACCATGAGCTTGTATTTGTTTTTTGTACCTATACCTATTCCTGCTTGGCTTTTTGGTGTTGGGTATTTACTCTATAGCATTTATGGGATGGTCCAAAAAAGAGATAACATAGGCCATGACGCTCATTTTGGAGGCGCCATAGCTGGCTATGTGTTAACCCTGCTTTTTGCCCCATATATACTCTTTGATAGTTTTTGGATAGTTGGGCTATTGGCCCTGCCTATTGCGCTGCTGTTTTATTTAAAAAATAGCAATAAAATATAGTCTTGTTTTCTATTTTTATTTGAGGATATTATAGGTGTAACCAACAGTTATTTCTGTAAAATCTGCCTGTCCTAAATTTGTATTCAAATGTATTGCTGTGTATAGGTTATGTGTAGGTTTTTTGTGGGTACTAACAAGATAGTATTTGATACCTAGCCTTGTATTGATAGCCTTTTTTAATTTGTACTTGCTGTTAAACTCTCCAAGTACCCATCCCTCAGGAATTTCTCTTGGTGTATTTGCCCAACCCTCATTGATACGCCAGTCTACTTTATAGGCCTCTTTGAAAAGGTTATAGCCCGCACTAAAGTCTAGACCAAAGTGATCTAGTAAAATTTCGGTGTTTAGGTAAACAGATAGGTTTGTAGCATTTTTAAAAGGGTTTTGTTTTAAATATTCAAATTCTCTGGTATCCTGCACCAAAGATTCGTTGTTGTTTATGTAATCATAATAGTGCTGATAAAACCGATAATGCGCCCCCATTCCAACTTTAAAAAAGTTAGAAAATACATACCCATATTCACCAGCGAGAGTATACACAGCTTTGGTAGTGTTAAAAGCTTCTGCCAATACATTCCAACCATTACCTGCTCTAAGTTCAAGATACTTGTAAGGTTTTTTTGAATATGTTGGTTGGGTATTTCTATGAGTTATTTGATTATTGGTTTGTCGTGGTAATGTGTTAAATGGATTATTGATCGACCCAGAGAGTGAGCCCACCAGTATATTGTACCCTCTATTGTCCAGTTTTGTGTGCCCATTTGAGTGGTGGGAAAGTCCAAGACCCAATTTCCAATCTATGTTATTTGTACTATAGAGTTTATACTTTATCAAAAACCTAAAGGCCCAGGTAATATCTGTAGAGACAGCTCTGTTATTGGGGTTTGTAACGGCATTGTATTTTTTTGTGAAATAGGAGGCGCCAAGACCTGTAAGAATTTTAAACCTTTTGGATTTAAAAGCGTTGAATTCTATCTCAGGCATGATACTCAAAGCCATACCCAAACTATCAAGTTGCCCAAAATCTGTGATACCAATACTTAGACCTGTTTGAAGCCCAGATATACCTTTTGCCCAATGTCTTGGAGTGTCTTTTTGATTTTTTGAAATCGAAATCAAAAATTGCTTATACATTTTGGTCTCAGGAAAATCTGTGTTGGAGGGGAGTGTTTTCCCTAAAAGAATTTCGGGAGTAATAATTAGCTTACTCTGATTTTCTTGGGCCTGTAAATACAGGCTGAAAATAAAAAAGACAAAGAAGGTTTTTTTTAGCATTTCAAGTCTTAATTAGAATATTTTTAGAAATTCTAGATAGGCTAGGATTGTTTTTAATTGCAACTAGCGTGCTATTTACTCAAAATAACTAAAAGAGTCTCCTTCTTTTATTTTAAGTAAAGACTCATAAATTAATTTAATAACATTTTCTACATCCTCTCTATGAACCATCTCTACAGTGG
>CATEMS010000158.1 GCA_949507465.1 Flavobacteriaceae bacterium | reverse complement strand
TTGGAATCTGATACATCAGGTTCTTTTACTTGAGGAACAAACATGTCAGTTTGTTTACTGTCCTTAGAAGCTTGAGGTTTATCTTTGAGTTTGCTTAGTTTAGAAGCTCATTGTTTACGGTTGAGTTTCTTCTTTGTACTCATAGGGGCTTTCACAGCTTCTAAGTCTCTTATGGACCTATTGCATAAAAAGCCAAAACTTGGACACATAACCACCTTTGGAGGCAACGCAGTGATTGCATCGGCTGCACTAGCAACACTAGAAGAAATAACCCAAAGTTCTTTGATGCAACAGGCCTTGGAAAAAGAAACCTTATTACGTAGTTTACTGGTTCATGATAAGATCAAAGAAATTAGGGGAACTGGTTTGATGTTGGCCCTTATCATGGAGACTCCCGCTATTGCAAATAAAGTGATCTTAACATGCAAAGACAAAAATTTAATTTTGTTTTGGTTGCTCTTTGAACCTAGAGCCATTAGAATTACACCCCCACTCACTATATCTACCGCAGAAATTAGAGAGGGATGTAGTATCTTAATCCAAGTGCTTGATGAGTTATAAAGCCCTATAAATTGCATTAATCTATTGTTTTTCATTTGGTTACAGGCTTGTGTAGGCTGTTAACATCTCGTTAACAACAATCGTAGCATATCTTGAGAGCTGTCAATATCCTCACTATCTTTATGTAGAGAAATCTATAAATAACTACGTATGCAATTGCCTACCCCAGACGAGCATAACAACGTATCTCTTAGCAAGTTTGAGTCTATGCTTAAGACCAATAATATTCTCTTTTTTGATGCAGATGAATTTGAGGAAATTATCAATCACTATCTTGAAAATGGTAAAATAGCTCTGGCCAAAAAGGCAACGAAACTTGGCTTACAACAACATCCAAGCTCTACTACCCTGAAATTATTTCAAGTTGAAATGTTCATCTTTGAAAATGAGCTTGATATTGCAGATCTGTTGTTAAATGAGTTATACCAAATAGAGCAATCTAACGAGGAAATATACATTCAGAAAGCAAATATTCTCTCTAGAAGAGATCAACACAATCAGGCCATTGTATTGCTTAAAAAAGCACTGGACATCACTTTAGAGCAAGGTGAGGTTTTATCTTTAATAGGTATGGAGTATTTATTTTTAGAAGATTATGAAAATGCAAAGGATTACTTTATAAGGTGTTTAAAAGATCAAAAAAATGAGATCCACACAGATTATTCTGCCCTTTATAATGTCATCTATTGTTTTGAGTATTTAGAACAAAATCAAGAGGCTATAAATTATTTAAATGTCTTTTTAAATCATAATCCATACTCTGAAGTAGCTTGGCACCAAATAGGAAAGCAGTACAGCATTTTAAAGCAATACAAAAAAGCATTGGCATCCTTCGATTTTGCAATTATTAGTGATGATCGCTTTATTGGTGCCTACCTAGAGAAAGGCAAAGTACTTGAAAAAATGAAACGCTATGAAGAAGCCATAGAGTGCTTTATCATTACCCTGGGTCTTGATGACCCTACCTCCTTTGCCTTATTGCGTATTGGCGCATGCTATGAAAAAATCAATAACGATGAAATGGCCTTACAGTATTACACCAAGTGTGTTGAGCAGGATGGGCTTTTGGATAAAGGCTGGATTGCAATAACCGATTTTCATTACAAGAAGAAAGACTACAAAAAGGCACTTTACTTTATAGATAAAGCTATCAATATAGATTCAGAGAATGTATTGTACTGGAAAAGATATGCCAAAATTAATAAAAAACTCCAATGGTTTGAAGAGGCTGAAATTGGTTACAGAAAAGCATTAGAATATGGCAACTATGAGCAAAACACCTGGCTTACTAGGTGTGATATATTAATTAAACTTGGGGAGTTTGAAGGGGCCATACATAATCTAAACCAAGCAGCTGAATTTTATCCAGATTCTGCAGAAATTGAATTTAGGCTTGCAGGGCTTTATTACGATACATACAAAGAAGATATTGGTGCATTTCATCTTAGAAATGCCCTTGATATTGAACCGGAATTTCTGCTTATTTTAGAAGAAATATTTCCTCACATTTTAGAAAAAACAAGTGTGAAAGAAATTATTAATAATCACAAAAAAACTACCCTTTAATCTGTATTTTTGGGCGTAAAACATCCCTTGTATGCCCAAACGCAGTTTTAAACAATCCTTATTTATTACCCTCAAAGGTATTGCCATGGGCGCTGCAGATGTTGTTCCAGGAGTCTCTGGAGGTACTATCGCCTTTATTTCTGGTATTTATCAGGAGTTAATCTCTACGATACATTCTCTAGATTTTGGTATTTTTAAGTCCTTAAAAAAAGAGGGGTTTAAAACCGTTTGGCAGCAATATAATCTTGGTTTTCTTGCGGCGCTATTTACTGGAATTGCCATTAGTGTTTTATCTCTTGCAAAATTAATAACCATGCTGCTGGGGACCTACCCTATTTTAGTGTGGTCTTTCTTTTTTGGT
>CATEMS010000157.1 GCA_949507465.1 Flavobacteriaceae bacterium | reverse complement strand
GACAATGGCTCTACTGCGGTAGAGGCAGCCATTAAAATGGCGATACAGTACTATGATAATAAATCTCAAAAAAGAGATACCCTTATAGCTTTTGAGAATGGTTTTCATGGAGACACCTTCGCAGCCATGAGCGCCTCAGGAATAGCCTCTTACAATGCTCCTTTTGAAGATTTTTTGTTGAAAGTAAAACGCATTGCTACCCCTACAGAAGACAATTTGGAAGATGTATTAGCTACATTAAAAACCATCCTTGACACACATAAGTGTGTAGGATTTATATTTGAACCATTGGTGCAAGGCGCAGCCGGCATGAAATTTCATAGCCAACAAGGGCTAGACAAATTAATTGCTACTTGTAAGGCGCATGATGTGATATGCATTGCAGATGAAATCATGACTGGTTTTGGCAAAACAGGCACCAATTTTGCTGTAGATCAACTCCAGCATAAGCCAGATATCATGTGTCTTAGTAAGGCCCTTACCGCAGGGATGTTTCCTCTGAGTATTACAAGTTGTACCCAAGAAATATTTAATGGTTTTTTAAGTGATCAGGTGCATAAAGGTTTTTTTCATGCCCACACTTACAGTGCCCATCCTATTGGCTGCGCTGCAGCTATTGCCAGTATCGAACTACTTAATTCTCCTAAAATTTTAAAACAGCGCGACTATATTGCTCAAGCTCACCAAGAATTTGTGACAAAAATACAGCACCACCCAAGTGTCAAACAAGTGCGTTGTAAGGGAGTAATTCTTGCCATAGATTTAGCCCTAGAGATGGAGCGTTATGGAAATTTAAGAGATGAGCTGTACCAGTTTTTTATGGATCACGGTGTTGCACTAAGACCTCTTGGTAACACAGTGTATGTGCTTCCTCCCTACGTAATAACCCATCAAGAGCTTGACACCATCTACTCAGCCATAGAACAGATGCTGGCCCACTACAATAATTAGTTACCCTAGAGTCTGTATTTCTTTGATATTTAAAGCCATTAGAAAATAAAGAACCTTTATTTTTACATGAAATACAAAAACCTTGCACACACCTATTTCTATTTCAGCAATTGCTTCTGTTTCTGCCCTAGGGGACTCGCCCAAAAAGGTTTGGGAAAGTTATGTATCTAAAACCCCGCTATTTGTTAAAAAAAGCATAGGATCTCAAGAAGTTTTTGTGGCTAAAATCTCTGTAGACACAGAAAAAGCACTTAGCCAATTAAGAGCCTCAAGGCCAAGTTATAAAACACTAGATAGGTCTGTATTGTTGGCAATTTTGGCTTCCAATTATGCCTTACAAAAAATAGATATTGACAAACAAACCATTGATATTAATTTAGGATCTTCTCGCGGAGCCACTTCTTTATTTGAAAAGTACCACACAGACTTTTTACACACTGGTAAGGTATCTCCGTTTACATCACCCACCACAACTTTAGGAAATATCTCTTCTTGGGTTTCCCAAGAATTGGGCACCAGGGGGATACAAATAGATCAATCTGTTACCTGTTCTACGGCAATGCACTCCCTTTTAAACGGCATCGCCTGGCTCCAGGCAGATATGGCAAGGGCTTTTTTGGTTGGCGGTAGCGAAGCAGCTCTTACCCCTTTCACTATTGCACAAATGATGGCTCTAAAGCTTTACTCAAAAGCTACACACAACAGGGCTTGTGAGTCCATGAGTTTTCAAAAAACAAAAAATACAATGGTTTTGGGAGAAGCCGCTGGTGTGGCTTTATTAGAGAAAGGAATATCAAATCGCACCCTGGCATTGATCAAAGGATATGGTTTTGCCTCCGAGATTATCACCCATAATAGTTCTATAACAGAAAATGCCCAAAGTATACAAAATGCCATGATGATGGCCCTAAAAAAATCAGATGTTACAACAGTAGATGCCATAATTATGCATGCGCCAGGAACAGTAAAAGGTGATCTAGCAGAGAAAAATGCTATTGATACAGTTTTTAAAGATAAACAGCCATTGCTTACCTCAAATAAATGGCTGGTTGGGCATACCTTCGCGGCAAGTGGTATGTTGAGTATCGAAATGGCTATATACATGTTACAGCACAATACATTTATTGAAAATCCCTTTTATAAGAATCCTCAAGCGCTTCCCAAAAAATTACAAACAGTGCTTGTTAATGCCATTGGTTTTGGCGGTAACGCGGTGAGTATTATTCTCTCTCTCCCAAATAGCAGCCGCTAATGCTATTTTAAATTTCAATTAGTAAGAGGGTCACATGCG
>CATEMS010000156.1 GCA_949507465.1 Flavobacteriaceae bacterium | reverse complement strand
CTTAGTACCCCCATAGGTGTTTTACTATTCTAAATCTTCATCTGCAGGATTGCGGTGGTAGATTTTATCTTCCAACCATTCTTGTACAGCCAATGAGTGTGGCTTAGGAAGTTTTTCGTAGAATTTTGAAACTTCAATTTGTTCTTTGTTCTCAAAAATCTCTTCAAGACTATCATTATATGTTGCAAACTCGTCAAGTTTTTCTAGCAATTCTTTTTTAATGTCTCCATTAATTTGAGTTGCTCTTTTAGAAATTATAGAGATTGCCTCATAAATGTTGTTTGTTGGCTCATCTACTTTATTTTTATCAATAGTAGTAGTGCTCAAGGGTGCCTCGCTGTTTTTAATATCTGCCATAATCTTAATTTTCTGTGGGTTGTTGGTACTTTTCTAATTCTTTATCTATAGCGGCAATAAGTGCATCTGCATCTTGTTTTTTGACGCCATCTTTGTAATATTTTGCATACTTATTGTAATATTCTTTTGAAATCAAAAGCCTTTCTTTTTGAACAGCTGGCACACTACTGATCGCTCTATTGTAAGAGGCTTCTACCCTTCCATAAAAAGCAAATTCTCTGTAAATAGATCCAGGATGGTCTGAAATAAAATTCTCGTAGGCATCTACGGCGGGCTTAAAACTTCCTATTTGTTCTCCAATATTAAAATACTGGTGTGCGGTTTCAATATCTTTTTTTTCTAGCTTGTCACGCAACTCTGTCACAAGATCATTGGCCTCCATTCTGTAGGAGGAGTTTGGATATTTATTTACAAAGGCTTGTAATTTCTCTAGACCCTTTCTTGTGTCTTTTTGATCCAAAGAAAACCTAGGTGATAATTCATAATAGCTTTTTGCAGATTTATAGGCAGCAACCTCAACACTATCACTCTTCGGATAGGTAGACTCAAAACGCTCGAACTGATATCCTGCAACAAAATAGTCTCCCAAATTGTAGAAGGTATTTGCGTAAATGTATGAAAGCTTTTCTGCTTGTGGCTTTCCTCTGTAGAGCGGAACAATTTGCTCCATAAGTTTTAGTGAACTTCTAAATTTTGCTTTTTTACCAGTAGCCATGGCAACTTGATACAAAGAGTCTGCCATTTTATACTTAGCAACGCTATCTGATTCCTTGAGTACCACCTGATAAGGGGTACAAGAACTGAACAGAATTGCAGTTGAGATTAAAAAGAAAATAAGGTGTTTCATAGTTTTAAAAAACATCGGGCAAAAGTAGTGAATTATACGTGATTACAAAAACTTATTATCGTTGGCCTATATTGTGTTGCCATTCGTTTTACTAATTAAATGGCCTGCAAAATGGTCGCAAAAAACAATCAATGTTCAAAAGCTTGCACAAAAGCTTTGATTTTTTCATTCAAAACAGCATCCACCTCAACCAGGGGGAGTCTTAGAGTAGATTCACATAATTTTAAGGCAGCAAATACTGCCTTAATTCCTGCTGGGTTTCCTTGTTCAAATATATAGTTTATTGCTGGTGCTATTTTATAATGTATTGCATAGCTTTGATCTACCTCGCGCTGTAATGCAAGGTTAATCATACTAGAAAAAGCTTTTGGAAAGCCCTGCGCTATCACAGATATTACTCCTGCGCCACCCGCTAGAGTCATGGGTAGGGCAATCATATCATCACCACTGATAATCAAAAAGTCATTGGGTGTTTGAACAATCATTTCCATGGCCTGCACCAAATCTCCTTTTGCTTCCTTGATAGCTACAATATTTTTAAACTCTCGGGCTAATCTAGCAACAGTTTGAGGTTCCATATTACTGGCAGTTCTGCCAGGAACATTGTATAAAATAATTGGCTTGGTGCTTACAGATGCGATAGCTGCAAAGTGTCTGTAAATTCCTTCTTGACTTGGCTTATTATACATAGGCGATACAGACAAAATTGCAGTAAATGCAGTGAGATCTGTAGCTGTAAACTCATCGATAACTGCCCGAGTATTATTGCCACCAATACCTAAAACCAATGGCAATCTGCCTGCATTTGCACCCACTACTGTATCGATGACCAATTGCTTTTCTTCTTTTGAAAGCACAGCGCTCTCTGCTGTTGTTCCCAAAACAACCAGGTAATCTATTCCATTTTCTATCTGGAAATTAACAATACGAGTTAAACTAGCAGTGTCTACTGTGCCTTTGTTTGTAAATGGTGTGATTAGCGCTACACCTGTACCTTTGAGTTGTTTCATGCTTGTATTTTTCCTAGAATTTTAAAATATTTAGTAAGCTCTGTAATTATTGCCTGAGTATCTGATGGATCTACCCCTAAAATTAAATCAAAATAACGAGGGTCTAGCCCTTTAAATCCTACTTTAAATTTAGCCTTACTTTTTACAACAATGGTTTCTAAAGGTAAATGCTTTTTATTAGACATGTAAATTAATACATCCGCAGACTGCTTTACAAAATCTATAGCAGATGGTCCTTTTAGGACACCTTTAAATGAAATATCCTTCTGAGTGAACTGATCTCGCAGTAAAGACGGTGTTTTTTTCTCTGATGTTATGTAAGAAAAAAAATGTGTTTTTGTCTCTAAGACCTTTAGTGAGTTTGCTATTTTATAATAAGGAGAAAGCTCGTTTACAAGGTCTGCGTTATACAAAAATGTCAAGGTTTGCAACTTGGTGTTTAACCCAGAGACATCTCTTTGTGAAAGGGCTGCTGTAATTGCTTTTTTATAATATCGCTGCTTTATTGCTTTAAACATATACTTTTAGAATAATATTCAAAAATAAAGATTTATAGAGCACTTACAGTAAACTATTGTATCATTTCTAAATACTGATCTTCACTAATAATTGAGATGCCCAAGTCTTGCGCTTTGGCTTGTTTGCTAGGCCCCATGTTTTCTCCAGCAACCACAAATGTGGTTTTACTTGATATACTGCTGGAAACCTTACCTCCATTGTCTTCAATGCTTTTTTTAAGTTCTGTTCTTGACATGTTAGTAAAAACACCTGAAACAACAAACGTGCTACCCTTTAAAATAGATGTTTGTCCAGCCAATGACTCTGCAGATACTGCAAGTTGTAAATCATGACTTTTTAACCTAGCAACTATTTCGCGGTTTCTCACCCCAGTTGTGGTAGAGGGAGAAAATAAATCTTCAGCGGTCTGCAAAGCAAAAAAGTCAATGACACTCTGTGCAATACGATCACCTATTTCATCTACCTCAACAAGCTCCTGAAAACTAGCAGCCATTAAAGCATCTATAGATTTAAAGTGTTTGGCTAGTTTTTTTGCAACAGTTTCACCAACATAACGAATACCCATGGCAAATAACAAGCGATGAAAAGGAATTTGCTTTGATTTGGCAACACCAGCCACCAAATTTTCTGCACTTTTTTGAGCCATGCGTTCTAAGGGTAATAGATCTTCAATGCTAAGGTCATACAAATCTGCATAAGAACCTATCAACCCTGATTGAACCAGCAGTGCAACGGTCTCACTACCAAGGCCCTCAATATCCATGGCTT
>CATEMS010000155.1 GCA_949507465.1 Flavobacteriaceae bacterium | reverse complement strand
TCCTTCAGTCCAGTCTACAGCATCGTCCTGGTTGTTATCTAGGTATAAGTTTTCTGCGGCAACTGAGCCTCCAAAAAATTCAATACCATCATCTGCACCATTTATAACTGCTACGTTGCTAATTTGAGTTTGGCTACCAACAGCATACAAAGAAACACCATTATATTGAGATTCTGCATTGATTTGGGCTCCAGTTCCAAGCATTACTAGGTAGTTGATTTTTCCAGAGTTATCCTCTGGGTTATTACCACCGTAAATAAAACCACCAATCTCGGCTACAGCATCTACTCCCTCTGTAGTTAGTGCATCACCACAGATGGTAAGACCACCCCAATCTCCTGGGTTCTCTGTAGTTGAAGACATCACTACTGGATTATCTGCAGTTCCGTTTATTTCAATCTGTCCACCTTTTAATACAGCAATATATACAGAAGTTCCACCACTGTTGGCTGTTATTTTAGTACCAGCTGGGATAATCAATTTACCACCAGGTTGAACGATGTAAGAAGAGGTCAAACTATAAGCAACAGAAGGATCTAGTGTTACAGTCTCTGTAACAACTCCTTGTAATAAAGATGCATTTCCTGTTTGGTTTGAGTTAACCCAGTCAAACAATCCTAGGTCTACAGAACTTGTTGTTGTATATCCAGAAAAAGGATCTGCAGGTTGCCCTTCGATTACTACGTTTTCTAGTGGCCCATCATCTTTCATATCAACAGACACTTCATACCCAGTTAGAGATAAACCTGTGATAGTTGCTCCAGACATTTTTTTGAATTGTAATGCTGTTCCACCCACAGTAGAAACGGCTGTGAAATTTGTAACAGTTGGGTTGTTGTTATCACCATCTGCCTCAATTGCAGTAGAGAACCCATCATTGTTATGAACTACATAGGTGTTTGTTATTGCTCCATTCCAACCCTCTGTCCAATCTACAGAATCATCTTGGTTGTTCTCTGCATATAAGTTGGTGATTGATACACTTCCTCCAAAAAATTCAACTCCATCATCTGCACCGTCTAAAAGAGCTATGTTATTTAAACTTGTGCCACTTCCAACAGCATACAAAGTAAGACCATTGTATTGAGATTCTGCATTAATCTGAGCACCTGCATTTTTTATAATTAAGTAGTTAATGGATCCAGAACTATCACTTGGGTTGGTACCACCGTAGATAAATCCTCCAACTTCAGCAGTTGCATTAACTCCCTCTGTTGTTACAGCATCTCCAAGAACAACAAGTCCTCCCCAATCTCCTTGATTTCCAGAAACACTCTCCATAACAACAGGTAAGCTTTGGGTTCCTTGAATATCAATATTTGCACCTTTTTCTATAGCAATATAATTGTTGGTTGCTACCTGCGAGATAATTTGTGTCCCAGCAGGAATGGTTAGGGTAGCCCCAGCTTTTACAATATAAGAGCCCGTTAGGCTGTAAGGTTGGCTTGGGTCAAGTATCCTGTCACTTTCAAGAACTCCGTTTAACTCAAAGTTAATTGGGTCTGGACCTGGATCTACAGGGTTAAAGTCATCATCTGAGTCACAAGAGACTAGGAATAAACAAAGAATTGCGAAACAACTCGTTAAAATTTGATTTTTTTTCATGGTTTGATTTTTAGATAATTAATATAAAGTTAAAAGTGTTAAAAAGTATATGTAAGATTTAGTCCTATCTGTGCACCACGTGTGTAAGAAAGCACTGTTTCATTTGTTTCAATTTGCGTGTTAGGATTTCTGACCAATTGTGTTCTTTTTATTTCTGGATTTAACAAATTTCTCGCCACAAGTCCTAAAACTAGTTTTTCTGAAAGGGTTTTTGTTGTGTTAAAGTTTAGGGTTACAAACCCATTTTCAATAATGGCATCATTATAATTAACATCTCCAGAGTCTCTAATGGTGGCATTACCAAGGGCAAATATCTTTCCTGAAGTGTAGTTTGCAGTTATGGTAGCTAAAAATGGTTTTTGTGTATTAGAGTTATAACTCAACGAACCATTGACAATCCAATCTGAGGCTCCTTGCAACCCCTCTTGGGTCAGTCCTTTATATCTAAAGGTGTTTACAAAGTTTCCATCTTCATCTATGATTTCTTTTAGATCCTGTTGGTGCCACATTCTTGATGCATTTATATTTACATCTAGGTTTGCTGTTTTGTTTTCTGACCCGTCTATTAGTGACATGCGAGCTTCAATCTCTAGACCGTATATGGTTGCTTTTTCTGAAGTGTTGAAGTATGAGAATGCTCCAGAGGCTCCTCTATCTTGTACTTTATTGATGGGATCTTCAATTTTTTTATAGAAACTTGTAAGTGATAAAAGCTGCCCCTTAGATGGGAAGTACTCAAACTTTAAGTCATAATTTGTATTCAAAGAAGCTTCAATGTCTGTGTTTCCTCGAGTTACTTGACCAACTGCAGATACGTATTCAAAGGGAGCAATCTCTTTAAACTCTGGAAGAGTGGTAGTGTAGCTGTTTGCAAAGCGAAGATTTAACTTCTCTGTAGGGGTATACTTAAGATTCACAGATGGGTATACTCTTTGGTAGTTTTTATCAACCATTCCCAATCTTCCAGGAATATTACCCACATCATATTGTACATTAATTTGGTCATCCTGATATCTCACACCACCTTGTAGTGTGAATTTACCTATCACTGCTGTTGCTTGTATGTAAGTTCCTAGAGATTCTAATGAACCCCTGTAACGATCTACAGGGAGTCTATTTATTCTCAAAAGGCCATTATCTATATTTTGTTCGGTAAAGATCTCAGTGAGTGCGTCTATAGAAGTTGGGTTAATAGCATTTAAAACAGATTCTTGTATGCCAAAGAATTGAGAACCAAAATTACGCTCCTTGTTTCTGTAAGTAGCACCAAGATCTACTTTAAAATTTTTGGAATCTGTATTTTTTACAATAAATTCATTGTTTATGCGCCCATTGTACTCGATGTCTTTGATTTTTTGAATGGTTTTACGTTGTTGAAATCCTCCGTTTCTTCCTAGCTGAACCAGCGCCGGATCTTCCGCAAAATTAAAATTCACCTCGTTTCTAATTCTATTAGGTTCATCTGCCTTGAGATAGTTAAATCCTAATGCCCAGTCTAATGTGTTTTTCTGACCAAGATTATTTTTACCGCTAAACTGTGTGATAGAGGTGAGCGTGTTTTTAGTGTTTTGATCTCTTATGAACTGAAATGCTTCTCCAACATTGGTTTCCTCAAAAATTGTCGAAGTTCCTGCGCGACCTCCCTCAAACACCTCGTCTTGTATTTTGTTTATAAACAAAGAGGTCAGTTCAAATCTATTGTCATCATTGGCGCGGAATTTTCCATTAACAAGTCCTGATGTAGCAATTGTTTTTCTCCATCGTATGGCATCTGGAATGGTGTCGTCTATGAAGTTTCCTCTAAATTCTTTAAAAACACCTTCCCGGTATTCAAAATTTGAGGCTTGTCCTAGGGTTGCCAGTACCTTTATTTTATCTCCGATCTTACCGCCTGCACTGACAGAAAATGAAGTGTTGATAGGATTTTGTATTGTTTGTGGAGACCAAGACTGGTTGGTTAGGGCTTCCCTTGTATTTAAATTTCTAGAATAAAAACCAGCAGTAATATTCTCGTTATTTGGTGATACTTTAAAATCACTAAATACACCATTACTTATCACATTTGTATTAACTGTACTGGATGTTTTAAGTTTTAGTAATTTACTTCCATTCAAGCTTTTAGTGCTAATATTTACATTACCCGATGCCTGATCTGCAGACAGCTCAGATGAAGTGGTTTTGCTCACATCTATACTCTCTAAGAGTCTTGTAGTAAAAAGTCCAAGATCTATGTTCTTTTTTTCAATATCATCTGAGGGTATCGGCAACCCATTTAGTGTAGTATATAAGTAACGGTCTCCAAGACCCCTTATAAAAACATCTCCAGTCCCTTCAGATTTAGAGACCCCTGATATTTTTGTGGTAGCTGTAGCGGCATTAGAAATTCCAAGCTTTGAGAGCGCAACAGATCCAATACTCTCTTTTATGGTAGTGGCTTTCTGTTGTTCCAACAAAAGGACATTTTCGCTATCTCTTCTTAGGCTTGTATTTATAACTACTTCATCGAGTGCTGCTGCACTAGGACTCAGGGTTACATCTAATGTAGTGCTTTGGTTGGCTTGTATGGAGACGGTTTTCTCTACCGTTTGATAACCAACAAAACTGAATTCTATAGTATAGGTTCCGGGAGCAAGATCATCTATGGCATAAAGCCCATCAAAATCTGAAGTGGTTCCTTTGTTAGAGTCTTTTATAATGACGTTTGCAAATGGTAATGGCTCATTATTCATTTGCTTGTCTGTCAGGATTCCATTTACAGAACCTGTCTGAGCATGTGTTAAAGATGCTAAAGTGCTTAGTAGTACAAAGATTAGTTTTTTCATTATCGTGTTTTTATGTCGGCTATTAAAAGTTTGTGGCAAAGATGTAGATCTATTGTAAAGTTGAGGTTACTGCTACATTATCCTTCTATAACCTTTGGGTTATTTTAATGTTAACAACCCTATCTTATGGCTTGTGTTTTAAATTTGTAAAATCAGTGGTATATTGCTACCACTTAAACCAAGAGCGTTATGATGCAATGGGAACAACTATTATCCCTTAAAAAACAAGGAGTATCAAATAAAAGACTTCGCACATAAGAAGATCCAACTCGTTTGGGTTTTGAGGTAGATTACGATCGTATTATTTTCTCTCATGCCTTTAGAAGCCTGCAAGATAAAACCCAGGTAATACCGCTGTCTCAAACCTCGTTTGTGCATACTAGATTAACCCACAGCCTGGAGGTCTCTGTGGTAGGTAGGTCTTTGGGGCGCCTGGCAGGAAAGGCTATACTTGAAAAACACCCGCAATTAGAATCCATACACGGCTATCATTTCAATGATTTTGGTGCTATTGTGGCAGCGGCCTCATTGGCGCATGATATTGGCAATCCTCCCTTTGGTCACAGCGGAGAAAAAGCCATAGGAGATTATTTTTCTAATGGAAGAGGGAAGCGTTTTAAAGCCCTTCTTAGGGATAAAGAGTACCAGGACCTTGTAGATTTTGAGGGCAATGCCAATGGTTTTAAAATACTAACCCAGTCAAAAAATGGATTGGATGGAGGGCTTCGCCTTACCTTTGCCACCTTAGGAGCTTTTATGAAATATCCTAAAGAATCCTTGCCCAAAAAACCTACATCACACATTGCAGACAAAAAGTTTGGGGTCTTTCAATCAGAGGTTTCGTTCTTTGAGCAAGTCGCTAAAGAGATAGGACTTACCAAACGTGGAGAGAAAGAGGATTTAAGCTACAACCGTCATCCACTAGCTTATT
>CATEMS010000154.1 GCA_949507465.1 Flavobacteriaceae bacterium | reverse complement strand
CACCGCAAAAAAGGAAAAATGCAAATGCATTAATTTTCTCAAGCCTATTGTAACAATAAAACTTTGGTTTACTAATCAAGGTTTTTTTTATGAAATAGATTATCTATTAAATTTATAATACCCACACTTTAAATAAGCACCTTCTGGAAAATTTACTGGGTGATCAATATCATGGTAGGTTTGTTTTATGACCGTGTAACTTCTTTTTTGTTTGTCAAGGGTGGTACTATTGATATTAAAAAAATCATCAGCCTTAATTCGTGAACTACAAGAGGCTAAAACAAGAATTCCTTTTTTTGCCGTTAGCCTTTCTCCTAGTGTTGCTAATTGTTTGTACTTTTTTTGTGCTATGGCTATCTCTTTTTTACTTTTTGCAAAACTTGGTGGATCTATAATCACAATATCAAAACAAGTTTGGGTATCAATTAAATGCTGCATTTGTAAAAAAGCATCACCAACTATTGTTTTGTGCGTGCCCCTATATTTATTTAGTAGTCCATTTGCTTTGGCTAACTCTAGTGCATGTGCACTTATATCAAGACTAGTAACTTCTTTTGCTCCATTGGCAAGTGCATGAACAGAGAAGCCCCCAGCATAACTAAAAACATCTAAAACTTTTTTTTGATAACTTAATTGCCCTACTGTCCTTCGGTTTTCTCTATGGTCCAAAAAATAACCTGTTTTATGGCCTTTAATGACATTTGCAGAAAAATGTATGCCATGTTCTTTAAATACAATAGTTTCATTGTGTAATTCACCATAAACTACACTCCCATCTTTAAAGGCAATGTTTGTATCTGCTTGAAGTTTTCTACTCAAACGTATAACGACAGTCTGTACACCAGATATTGAGATTAGGCTATCCACTATATGTTTAAAGTATGGAATCCAAATTGTACTATAAAGCTTTACAACCAAAACCTTATCGTAGACATCTGCAATGCAACCAGGGAAACCATCATTTTCTCCAAAAAGTAACCTATAGCTATTTGTTTTTGTTTCTAGCAAAGGGGCTCTCACATAAAAGGCATTCTTTATTTTTTGAAAAAAGAATTCTTCGTTTAAGGTAGCACCACCACCAAAGTGAATCATTTTTATTCTTATTGGAGAGTCTGGGTCATATAAGCCTACCCCAATTGCTTTATTTTTTGAATGACTAAAAATAATAGCAATATCACCAGAGTTTCCAGTTTTGTTGATTTTTTCAATACTATCTGTAAAAATCCAGGGATGTTTCAAACGTACACTGCGCTCTCCCGTAGCACTTAGTTTTACTGCCAAAACCTTTGGGATGCCTTGAGGGAAGGATTGCGTGTACACTAATTTTGTTTATTTAAGTTCTTTTGATATTTACTTTGTACTAAATCAACAAGTATCAGAACCCCTATCACAAAATAAAAGGTAGTCTTACTCATTGGGGTGACATGGTTTCCAAAGAGTTCAAGTTGCGCTAAGTGCCCAGCCTCAGATAATAGCATAATACCTACAATGAGAAGGATAAAAAGACCAAGGACCTCATACATGCGGTTTTTCCTTAAAAAATCAGTAACCTTACCACTCAACCAAATCATTACAACTCCACCAATAACGATTGCTACAGCCATTACCCAAAAAACATCTGTCAAGGCAATAGCCCCTAGAATAGAGTCAAAAGAAAAAATCAAGTTCATTAGTATAATAGAGGTAATAATCATTGACAAAGACTTTGGTTTAGCATCCACTTGATTGATTGTATCAAAAGACATCATATGCATTATTTCTCTAACGGCAGTCCACATGATAAAAACACCACCCATCAAAACAATTAAGCTGTGTAAATTAAAAATACCTGACACCATACCCTCAACATTTATATCAAATAAGGGGTCTTGAAACAGTGCAATTACTTTTAACAAAACAAACAACAGCACCAAACGTAAAATAATAGCCCCTCCAATACCTATTTTCCTAACTCTTGCCTGATCCTCTAATGGAGCTCGCTTTGATTCTAGAGAAATATAAAGCAAGTTATCGAGTCCTAAAACACATTGTAGTAATGTTAAAAGGCCAAGTGTGATAAAATTTTCTAGTGTAAAAAATCCTTCCATAATGTTGTTTTTTGAACCTACAAATAATTGGCAAAAATTAAACTTGCACTAAAATATGTGGTTTATCTGAAGTCTGGTCTGGTATTAATAAGCAATTATTTCTTTTAAAGCAGCATCAAACCTATCATTTGCAAGATATGCTCTTTCTAAATCTGCGGCAAATGGAATGGGCGTTTCTAGACCTGCTACACGTTTTATTGGTGCATCCAAGTACTCAAAACAGTGCTCACTGATAAGGGCTGAAATATCACTAGCTATACCACCAAACATGGAGTCTTCTTGCAAAATAATAACTTTTCCTGTCTTTTTTACGGAGCTGTAAATAGTTTCTGTATCTAGTGGTGATAAGCTGCGTAAATCTATAAGATCAGCTTCAATAGATGTATGGTTTTCTAATGTTTTTAAGGCCCAGTGTACACCCATACCATAGGTAATAATTGATACCTGATCCCCTTTTTGTAAAACAGCAGCTTTTCCAAGAGCAATTGTATAATACTGCGTTGGTACTTCTTGACGTATACTTCTATATAAGGCTTTGTGTTCAAAAAATAAGACAGGATTTGGATCCTCAATAGATTCTGCCAATAGACCTTTTGCATCATAGGGGAAAGCTGGATATACAACTTTTAGGCCAGGTGTATGAGTAAACCAAGCCTCATTGGTTTGGCTATGGAAGGGACCTGCACCAACCCCTGCGCCACAAGGCATACGAATCACTACATCTGCTTTTTGTGCCCAACGATAATGTGATTTTGCTAAATAATTTACAATAGGATTAAAACCAGAGGTTACAAAATCAGAAAATTGCATTTCCATAATTGCTTTATAACCATTAATAGAAAGCCCCATAGTTGCAGAAACTATAGCAGATTCACATATGGGTGTATTTCTAACTCGTTCCTTTCCAAAAGCTTCAAGAAACCCATCAGTAATTTTAAATACCCCGCCGTAGTGTGCAATGTCCTGCCCAAGAATAACAGAGTTAGTGTGGCGCTCCATAGATTGACGTAAACCCTGGGAAATAGCATCCACAAGGCGCAATTCTTTGGTTTGTTGATTCGGCTTTATTTGCTTGTGCTCGTAATAATGGTAAACATCTTTTAATTCTTGTTCTTGGCTTGCACTTATTTCTTGTTCATTAAATGCCAAATCCAAACCATCTGTAATCTCTTTTTTAATAGTGTTTTTGAAATCTAAAATATCTTCTTGGGTGAGATGATCATGTAACAGCAAATAATTTTCAAAATTTACAAGTGGGTCTTTAGCTCCCCAAAGTTCAAGTAGCTCTTGTGGTACATATTTAGTGCCACTAGCCTCCTCGTGACCTCGCATTCTAAAAGTTTTAAACTCTAGAAGCACGGGTCTTGGATGTGCTCTCATATCTTCAACAATAGCCTGAACTTTGGTGTAAACTTCAATGATATTATTACCTTCAATAATATGAGACTCCATACCATACCCTTTTCCACGATCTGCTAGATGCTCACAGAAATATTGCTCGCTTGAAGGAGTTGATAGACCATAGCCGTTATTTTCTATACAAAACAGCACGGGTAATTGCCAAACAGAGGCTACATTTAGTGCCTCATGGATATCTCCCTCACTGGTTCCTCCTTCTCCTGTAAAAACGGCACAAACTTGTTTGTTTTTCTTTAGCTTATTTGCCAAAGCGATACCATCTGCCACACCAAATTGAGGACCTAGATGGCTTATCATTCCTACAATGTTAAACTCTTGTGTGCCAAAGTGAAAACTCCTGTCACGTCCCTTTGTAAAGCCGTTGGCCTTTCCTTGCCATTGTGAAAACAATCTATCTAAGGGTATTTCCCGTGTGGTAAAAACCCCAAGGTTTCGGTGCATTGGAAGGATATATTCTTCTTTATCTAAAACTGCTGTAATACCTACAGATATTGCTTCTTGACCAATACCACTAAACCATTTGGATATTTTACCCTGGCGTAATAAAATCAGCATTTTTTCCTCTATTAATCGAGGCTTAAGCATCGATTTGTATAGGAAAATTAATGTTTCAATAGGAATATTTTTTGTTTGGTAGTCGAAATAAATTTTTGTGGCAGTTTGCGAGCCCATAAGGTTAAATATAAGTT
>CATEMS010000153.1 GCA_949507465.1 Flavobacteriaceae bacterium | reverse complement strand
AGTCATTGAATTAATACTATAATATATTTACACAGATAAATCCTGTAACAATAATCACTAATAAGACACTCTTATTAAGTTGATTGCAGAGAGGAAGGGATTCGAACCCTCGATACGTTTCCGTATACACGCTTTCCAAGCGTGCGCCTTAAGCCACTCGGCCACCTCTCTAATGTACTGTTTTGCAAATAAACAATTTTTTACATTTGGTAGCGAACATTTTTACCGAAATATTAACTCATTTCTCCTCTTAATGGAGTTTCAAAGAGGGTTTTAAAATCTTGGGATGAAGTGTCCCTGGCAAGTAGGTACATTAATTTTGTAAGAGCTGCTTCGGTGGTTATATCTTTCCCGCTAATAACACCCATATTTTTTAGTGCTACAGAGGTCTGGTAATGTCCCATCACAACACTTCCCCCTGAGCATTGAGTTACATTTATAACAGGAATTCCTTGGTCTACTACTTTTTTTATTGCTGCAATAAACCAGTTTTGAGTAGTTGTATTTCCTGTACCATAGGTTTCTATAACGAGTCCTTTGAAGAGCGCTGTATTAAATAAATGGGTGACTGTTTGTTGGGTAATTCCTGGGAAAATTTTAACCAATAGTATTTTGGACTCCAGTGCTTTATGAACCACTAGAGGTTTTTTTTGTGGAACAAGTAGCGCATTGTAATCTACAGAAAGGTTCACTCCGCTTTGAGCCAATGGAGGATAATTTAAAGAGGCAAAGGCCTCAAAATGTGCAGCATTTATCTTGGTAGTTCTGTTGGCTCTATATAATTTGTATTCAAAATATAAGCCGACTTCTTTGATAACTGGACTGTTGTCTTGTTTTAAGGCAGCTAGTTGTATGGAGGTAATTAAGTTTTCTTTTGCGTCTGTACGCAAGTCTCCGATGGGTAATTGAGATCCCGTGAAAATTACTGGTTTGGACAAATTCTCTAACATAAAACTTACTGCCGAGGCAGTGTAAGACATGGTATCGCTTCCATGTAATACCACAAATCCATCAAAATAATTATACTGGTTTTCTATAATAGTCACTAATTGTTGCCAATACATTGGCCCCATATTTGAGCTATCTATAGGCGCCTCAAAACTTTGAGTATCTATGGAACAATCCAATAAATTAAGCTCTGGAATGTGTTTGAGCAGGTCATTAAAATTGAAATTTTTGAGACTCCCTGTTTCAGAATCTTTTATCATACCAATGGTGCCTCCGGTATAGATCAATAAAATTGTGCTGGTTTGGGATGTCATAGTTTGGTTGTTTAAATCTTAAAAATAGCAGCTGCGTTTGCTGTGGTTATTTTCGCTACTTGTGCCTCTGAAATTTGATACAATGTGCTCACTTTACTAGCAATCAAAGATAGGTAACTGCTTTGGTTTCTCTTACCTCTGTAGGGCGTGGGTGAGAGATAGGGTGCATCTGTTTCCAACACAATATGTTTGATATCAATTTGATGTAAAAATTGATCAATCTTGCCATTTTTAAAAGTAACAACTCCACCTATACCTAATTTCATGTTATATTCAATGGCTTTGTTTGCTTGTTCCAAGGTGCCAGTAAAGCAATGAAATATCCCAAACAAATCCTCTGATTTTTCTTGCTCTAATACGTCAAAAACTTCATCAAAGGCATCTCTACAATGAATAACAATAGGTAGTTTGTACTTTTTAGCTAACTTGATTTGAAAAACAAAAGCTTCTCTTTGCTTATCCAAGGTGCTTGTATCCCAATATAAATCAATTCCAATCTCCCCGATGGCAACAAACTTTCTTTCTTCCAACTGTTTTGCCACAAAGGCTAATTCTTCTTTGTAATTTTCTTTAACAGATGTTGGATGTAATCCCATCATTAAATGCATACAATCTGGATAGGAAGCCTCTAAATCATACATTGCTTTTGCATAGCTTGAATCAATGGCTGGAATGAAAAACTGGGAGACCCCTTGATTCTTTGCCTGCTGTATAACGGCATCTCTATCAAGATCAAAAGCCTCGCTGTACAGGTGTGTATGTGTATCTGTTAACATGATTACAAAGCTAGCTATTTTGTTTGCTATATTTGTTAAAAAAATACCGTGCAATTAAGAAATTTATTAGAGGCAAAAGGATTTCGAAGGATTGTTCTGCGTAAAATGACCACCGGACATTATACCTGCCGCGCTAAATTAAATTCAAAAAAAGGAGTCTTTATCATAGACACGGGAGCCTCCTCTAGCTGTGTAGATTTTGAATATACAGACTTGTTTAACCTTGTCCAAGAGAAAAGTGATGTGACTGCAGCGGGCGCTGGAGACTCAAACATGAAAACAGCAGTCTCTCATACTAATGTTTTTGAGCTAGCAACTCACAAAACCAAAAACATGTCTTTTGTATTATTTGATTTGTCTCACGTTAAAAAGGCTATAGCTACTCTAGACCCTACTGTAGTTCATGGCATTATTGGTGCAGATTATCTAAAAAAACACAGCGCTGTTCTGGACTACGGCCGCAACTGTATGTATCTCAAGTAAATTACTTGTGTATATCCTGTTTTAGCATAAATTATATTAAAGTTCTAAGGCTTTTTTGATGTCTGACTGCATCAACAACTCTATTGGATTTTCAAGAGCTTCTTTGACAGCCACCAAAAATCCTACAGATTCTTTGCCATCAATAATACGGTGATCATAACTTAAGGCCACAAACATGATGGGCGCAATTACAATAGCTCCCTCTTTAACCACTGGGCGCTCTACTATGTTATGCATTCCTAAAATACCTGATTGTGGAGGGTTGATAATAGGGGTAGAAAGCATGCTTCCAAAAACACCACCGTTTGATATGGTGAATGTTCCTCCTGTCATTTCATCTACGGTGATTTGCCCATCTCGAGCTCTGATTGCCAATCGTTTTACCTCTGCTTCAACACCTCTAAAAGTTAAATTTTCTGCGTTTCTTATCACCGGAACCATAAGTCCCTTTGGTCCAGATACAGCAATAGAAATGTCTTTGTAATCATAGGTGAGCATTTCCTTACCATCGATCATGCTATTTACTGCTGGATATAGCTCTAAGGCACGAACCACAGCTAAGGTAAAAAATGACATAAATCCTAGGCCTACTCCATGTTTTTCTTTAAAGGTTTCTTTGTATTGTTTCCTGAGAGCAAAAATAGGGCCCATATCAACCTCATTAAAGGTCGTTAACATTGCTGTAGTGTTTTTGGCCTCTACCAAACGTTCTGCTACTTTTCTGCGCAGCATAGAAAGTTTTGTTCTCTTTTCTCCTCGTACTTTAGAACCAACAGAGCCCATAGAGGGAACTGCATTCAAAGCATCATGCTTTGTGATACGGCCATCTCTACCCGTACCAGAAACACTGGTGGATGCAATTGATTTTTCATCCAAAATCTTTTTTGCTGCGGGAGATGGAGTTCCTGTAGCGTATGATTCTTTTGTGGCTAATGGCCCTTGGGTAGCAGCTACTTTTTCAGGCTGTTGTGTTGCATCTTTAGATGCTGCATCAACCTGGGTACCCTCTGGCTTTGCAGCAGTTGTATCTATTAAACAAACTACAGCTCCAACAGCAACAGCATCACCTTCTTCTGCTTTAAGGGTAATAATACCACTTGCCTCTGCTGGAAGCTCGAGGGTTGCTTTATCGCTATCAACCTCAGCAATTGCTTGATCTTTCTCAACATAATCACCATCTTGAACTAGCCACTCAGCTATTTCTACTTCAGTGATGGATTCACCCGGTGAAGGAACTTTCATTTCTAACATAGTATATCTGTTATAGTTT
>CATEMS010000152.1 GCA_949507465.1 Flavobacteriaceae bacterium | reverse complement strand
GATTAAATATTTTACTGTTTCAAAATTACGACTCAATAGGGTATAAAAAAAAGGTGTTGCTTATAAAAACAACACCTTTTATATACTACTTATCAACATTTATTTTTTGTGACGAATTTCTGAAGAAACAGAAATTTTCTTTCTTCCCTTAGCTCTTCTAGATGCTAACACTTTTCTACCGCTTACAGATGCCATGCGCTCTCTAAAACCGTGCTTGTTTCTTCTCTTTCTTTTTGATGGCTGAAATGTTCTTTTACTCATGGTATGCTATATTATAACGTCTTGAAATCTTTATTGTGTTTTATCTGCAATGTATACTCATTTTTATTTGCGTGCAGACGGCTGCAAAGATACAATCTTTTTTTAAACGTCAAACATCAAAATGTGAAATATTTTTAATTGTTTTCCTTACCTTTGTGGTCCTAAAAATACAAGCAATATGTTTCATAAAAATTTAAAACTTATTATAACAGCACTTCTTGTAGGTACTGGTATTTGGCAAATTGTAGAATCTTACATCGGCAATGGTATCATGCTTATTGTTCTTTCCTTTGTTTTTGTGTTCTTGTATTTCAAAAATGAATTGATTCTTTTATCCTTTCTAAGACTACGGAAACAAGATTTTCCTGGAGCAAAAAAATGGCTTGACAAAATTAAAAACCCAGAAGCATCCCTTGTGAGAAAACAACAGGGGTATTACAATTATTTGAATGGACTTATGCTCTCTCAAACTAATATGAATGAAGCCGAAAAATACTTTAAAAAAGCGGTGACTTTAGGTTTGTCTATGGATACAGACATGGCAATGACAAAATTAAATCTTGCGGGTATTGCTATGTCAAAGAACAGAAAAAGAGAAGCAGAAATACTTCTTTCTGAGGCAAAAAAGCTCGACAAACAAAACATGATGGAAGATCAAATAAAGATGATGAAAAACCAAATGAAACGCTCTGGACAACCCAAGCAACAATTTGGGGGTGGCAGATCTGGTCGTGGCGGCAGACGTTAATCGCTTTTTAGAAAGCAACTACTAAAACGTTTATTGAGAAAGGTAATATCCCGTTTTTGGAATCTTTATGTAGTACTTTTTCCCTGAGGCATTTTTCAAATACGTATCTCTAAGCCAAGGATTGTGAATCTTTAATGTTTTGTAACTAATTCCCTGCTGCTTTGCAAATGCTGCCAGATCTGTTATGGGTGTATCTATGACCATAGTTTTGGTAGGAATGGCTTGGTATAAATCGTTTTGATCCACAAAAAAACCATATTTTTCAGGATTACTCAAAATTTCTTTAAAAGCAAGTATTCTAAATACATACCTTCCAGTTTCACTGTTTAAAAGTAGATTGTAGTAGCTTGTGGTGTTTTGACGCTTCATTTGTTTGGAGATTCCAGCATTACCAGCATTGTAGGCAGCGGCAGCATTGGTCCAAGTACCAAACAACTCTTTAGAATCATGTAAATACTCAGCCGCTACCCTGGTTGCTAGTTCTAAATTATACCGCTCATCTACATAACTATTAACCTCAAGGCCATACTGCTTTGCTGTTGCTCTCATAAATTGCCAAAAACCAGATGCTCCCGCAGAGGAGGTGACATTGTCAAGACCACTCTCTGCAACGGCCAAGTATTTAAAATCATCAGGGAGGTTGTATTTCTTAAGTAAGGGTTCTATCTGTGAGAAAAATCGGTTTGACTTTTTAATCATTAACAGCATATTAGAGTGCCAGTAGGTATTTACATGAATCTCTCTATCGAGTCGTTCTCTGACATCGGTGTCCTGCAGAGGAACCTGCTCACCGGCAAATGTCATAACACTAGGAATAGCAATGGAGGATACTCGAAGCATATCAGATTTTTTGTGGTATTGGGTAGGAGTGGCTGGAGCCTTATCAGTAATTGTTTTAGGAGATTGTATCCCTCCGATAAAAAGTACACAAATAAAAACTATCGTGGCGGCTACACCAATTTTTGAAAGAGTATGCATGGTAACTATTTTTCATAAAAATACTCAATATTGCTTCAAAAAATATGGCAAAGCAGACTAGTTTTGTGAGATAATATCAACAATTTTACGGCTCAGAAGGGGGCCTTTTGTTAACAACATGATATGAGATCCTCCTGCTATGACAAGAGAGTTTTTAATGTGTTTAATTGGGAATACCAAATCAGCATCTCCATGAATGTGATACACCCCACCAACAGGTTTTGTTCTTTTCCAACAAACCATATTTTTTGTGGCCCAGTCCAAATAACGTCCATCTCGCATATGCAAATAATTTTGATATAGTTTTAATTTTTTTGCAGATATGGGACCCAATGCAAATTTGGTGTAATCCTTAGAGGTGAGAAAAAGTTTAGTAGGAAAAAGCCTGTAGAGCCGCAACCATTTTACCAACTTGAATTTTAAGGGTAATTCAAACCTAGTTTTGATACTTGAAATGATGATCAGTTTTTTTAAATTCAAAAAAACACTCATTTCTTGAGCCACCACACCACCAAAAGAAACACCAACCAGCACTGCATTTTTTTCTTCCACAAAGGCTGCCATACGCTTAGCATATTGGCTTATTGGTTCATTTTTACTAGGAATTATCCAGGAAATTACATGCAATACATAGGAAGATTCTGGCAAGCGAATATTTTCAAATATCTCCTTATCTGCTGCTAATCCAGGCACAAAATAAATGTGGGTTTGGGTATTATTCATTGCTTTAGGTCACAAAATAAGAGAAACACTTATATTATTTGTAAATTTACAATTATTAATACATCGATTTAACCATTGGTACAAACAAATGAATAAAGTTCTACACACTGCCCAAGACAGAGGGCTTTTACGTTTTGGCTGGCTAGAGGCCAGGTACTCGTTTAGTTTCGGAAATTATTTCAACCCAAATAAAATGAATTTTGGAGCCCTAAGGGTTCTCAATGATGACACCATAGCTCCTGCAATGGGTTTTGGTAAACATCCACATAAAAATATGGAAATCATTACCATTGTACAATCTGGGGCATTAAAACATGAAGATTCTATGGGTAATCAAGGTGTTATTAAAGCAGGAGATATCCAGGTGATGAGCGCTGGAAGTGGTATAGAACATAGTGAGGTTAATGCAAGTTCTCATCAGAGCCTTAAGCTCTTTCAACTTTGGATTCATACACAAACCCAAAATGTTACACCCCGTTACGAGCAAAAAAAAATTGCGCCCTTGTTAACAAAAAATGGGTTCACAACCATCGTAAAACCAAAACAAGAAGCAACACAAGATGATATTTGGATACACCAACAGGCCTATATCAGTATAGGGGATTTTAGTGACCCAACACAAACAAATTACACCCTACAACAAGCCCAAAATGGGATATATATCATGGTTGTAGAAGGATCTGTTGCTGTTTTGGAACAAACACTAAATCATAGAGATGCTATTGGGGTTTGGGATACGACAGTGGTTGACATGAGCATTGCTAAAAACAGTAAGGTCCTGATTGTGGAAGTACCCATGATCTAATAAATAGTATAAAAAACACTTTAACCAAAACAGTTATGATAGAAGATGTAGAAATTACCGATAATGAATTTTTACGCCAGTTTGAACTTGAAGTTGGAGAAAATATGGCGCGCATAGAATACGCCTTACAAGACCGTAAAATATTTTTAACAAAATATGATATGCCAGAAGATCTCGAAGAGCAAGGGTTTAGAGATATATTCATAAAAGCGGTTTTTGACCAAGTACGTTTACGAGGTATTAGCGTGATGCCCACAAGCCCAGAGGTAGTTGGTTTTTTACGTAAAAATAGACGCACTTACAGGGATCTTCTTCCTGTAGGTATAAATATATAAATACCTGTTATTAATTATTTTAAGAGTGTTTATATAATGTGATGGATTATATTAAATAAACTCAAATCGCACCATTCCATCTTCATCAATTTCAAGGAGTGTGACCTCCCTTAGGGTGTTCACCAGATCTGGGTTCCAAGGGTGTTTCACCTTCACATAGTTTTGTGTAAAACCATGTATGTATCCTTGCTTGTTTTCACCCTCAAATAGCACTGTTAGAGAATTCCCTAATTGCGACTCGTAAAAAGCTCGGCGCTTTTTTGCAGACAAACCACGAAGCATTTTGCTTCTTTTGGCACGTGTTGCCTTTGAAACCACTCCCTTCATAGAGGCAGCTGGAGTGTTTTCTCTTTCAGAATAAGTAAAAACATGAAGATAAGACACCTGCAATTGGTTTAAAAAATGATAGGTCTGCAGAAATAACTCTTCTGTTTCTCCAGGGAAACCAACAATAACGTCTACACCAATACAAGCATTTGGCATTGTATTGTTTATTCTGGCAACACGATCAAGATACAAGTTGGTCATGTATCTTCTCTGCATCAATTTTAACAAAACATCACTACCGCTTTGCAAGGGTATATGAAAATGAGGTACAAAGGTCTTAGATTGCGCTACAAAGTCAATGGTTTGGTTGGTAAGTAAGTTTGGCTCTATAGATGATATTCTAAGGCGCTTGATACCATCTACCTCGTCTAAAGCCTGACAGAGCTCAAAAAAAGTATGCTCATGTTTTTTGTTTCCAAACTCACCTTTACCGTAATCTCCGATATTTACCCCTGTAAGTACAATTTCCTTAATTCCTTTAGCAGAAATTTCAGCAGCATTTTTAAGCACATTCTCTACCGTATCACTCCTGGAGATACCTCTGGCCAGTGGAATGGTACAATACGTACACTTGTAATCACAACCGTCCTGTACTTTTAAAAACGCTCGGGTACGATCTCCAATAGCGTAAGAACCTACATAAAAATCTGCGTCTTTAATCTCACAGCTATGAATCTGTGCGCCACTTGAGGTGCCTCTATCTGGATTGGAAAATAAATCATTGATGTAGGAAGTAATATTAAATTTTTCTGTGGCCCCCAGTACCAAATCTACTCCATCAACATCTGCTAGTTCTTCTGGCTTTAATTGAGCATAACAACCAATCGCTGCAATAAAGGCCTCTGGATTATTTTTTTTGGCCTGCCCTACTATACTTTTAAATCTTTTGTCCGCATTTTGGGTGACACTACAAGTATTTATGACATATATGTCTGCAGGGTCAGAGAAATCAACTCGCTGAAAGCCTTGGTTGGTAAAATCTCTGGAAATTGTAGAGGTTTCACTATAATTAAGCTTACAGCCTAGGGTGTAAAAAGCAGCTTTTTTTAAGACAGCCATATATCAACACTAATTAAATGTGAAATTATTAAGTTTTAAATAGAGAAAATTGTTATTTAAGAGCGTCTCCACTGTTTGCTAATTTCAAAAACCTCGTCTAAGATAGCTTTCTGCTGAGCATCAAATTCTAGCCCTCGCCTAGCCATTACAATAGCAGCCACTTCAAAAGCCTTCTTTGTATTGTATGTCTGCATGCCACTAGAACCGCCCCATGAAAAACTTGGAATAAAATTACGAGGATAGCCTGCACCAAAAATATTGGCGCTCACCCCCACTACAGTTCCGGTATTAAACATGGTATTGATACCACATTTGCTGTGATCACCCATCATCAGACCACAAAACTGAGATCCAGTATTTTGGAATTTTTCGCTGTTGTAATCCCACAAACGTACTTGTGCATAATTGTTTTTTAAATTTGAGGTATTGGTATCTGCACCAAGATTACACCAATGACCAAGAACAGAATTACCCATATACCCATCATGGCCTTTGTTTGAGAAGCCCATCATAACAGAATTAGACACCTCACCTGCTACTTTGCAGTGAGGACCTATGGTTGTTCCTGGATAAATTTTGGCACCCATTTTAACGGTTGAGTGCGCACACAAAGCAAATGGTCCTTGCAGGGTTGCACCCTCCATAACTAAGGTGTCTTTACCGATGTATATAGGACCATCTGTTGCATTTAGCGAGGTGCATATTACCTTGGCACCTTTTTCAATAAAGATCTGTTGTATATTGTACGCAACTGTGTTTTTTGGAATAGCCTCTGAGGTTCTCCCTTGGGTCAACAAGTCAAAATCTCTCTGAATTGCCTGAGGGTTCTTCTCAAAGATATCCCAGGTATGCTCTACCCTTAATATATCATCGTCTGTATACTCTGTAATGGAAAAACTAGTAAAGTCTATTTCTTGGTCTTCTTTAGCAAAAAAAGCCAAGGGTTCATCGTTGTAGAAAATAGCTTGATTCTCTTGAAGGCCTTTTATCAAATTCACTAAATTCTCTGAAGGGCAAAAAGAAGCATTGATGAGCACATTTTCTTCCAACTCTACCATCGGGAACTTCTCTGATAGGTACTCCTCTGTTACTGTGGTAGTAGTAGATCCTAAGAATTTTTCCCATTTTTCACGAATGGTTAAAATCCCTATTCTAATATCTGCTACAGGGCGTGTAAAGGTAAAAGGCAATAATTGGTTGCGCACGGCGCCGTCAAAGAGAATATAATTCATAACAAGCAGTTAAACATAATAATCAAAAATAGCAATTAAACATAACATTTCGCTCATAAGGCCTTTTCAAGAGAGTCCCGTGAGCTATTGCAACAAAAAAACCTACGATTTCTCGTAGGTTTTCTATGGTTTGTATACAAAAAACTACTCTTTGTCCTGTGCAGGAGCTGCAGCAGGTTTTTTGAATTTTGCATATTTATTTTTGAACTTATCGATACGTCCTGCTGTATCGATTAATTTTGATTTACCGGTGTAAAAAGGATGAGATGTTCTTGATATCTCCATTTTAACTACTGGATACTCTACACCATCAACCTCTATTGTTTCTTTTGTATTTGCAGTAGATTTTGTTAAAAACACATCATCGTTTGACAT
>CATEMS010000151.1 GCA_949507465.1 Flavobacteriaceae bacterium | reverse complement strand
TACACACTAGATGGGAAACACATTAAAAATCTAAATGAAAAAGTTGCTGCTACCTACAGGAACCAGTTTCTAGGATTTATTTTTCAATCATTTAATTTGATTAATTACAAAACTGCCCTAGACAATGTGGCTATGCCACTGTATTACCAGGGTGTAAAACGTGCACAGCGCATGGAAAAAGCACATCACTATCTAGAAAAAGTTGGATTAGCAAATTGGGCTACTCACTTGCCAAGCGAACTCTCTGGAGGTCAAAAACAACGTGTTGCCATTGCCAGAGCATTAGCTAGTGACCCCAAGGTGCTTTTGGCAGACGAGCCAACGGGTGCTCTAGACACCCAAACATCTTGTGAGGTTATGGAGCTTATTCAGCAAATAAACGATGAGGGTAAAACCATTCTATTGGTGACTCATGAAGATGATATTGCTCACATGACCAAACGCATCGTTAAATTAAAAGATGGTCTGATTATAGACGATACAAATGTAACCCAGGTCAGAGCACTTGACGCGCTTGGTAAATCCACAGACGATGTTTGATATAGATCGTTGGCAAGAAATATTTGAAGCAATTGGGAAAAATAAACTCCGTACATTCTTAACGGGGCTTTCTGTTGCCTCGGGTATTTTTATTTTAGTTATTCTTTTGGGTTTTAGTAGTGGTATACAAAAAGGCGTAAAAAGCCAATTTGAGCAAGACGCAGTGAACCGGATATCAATTCGGACAAGAGTAACAACTAAAGAGTACAAAGGGCTGAATCCTGGTCGCAGAATACAATTGCACAATGATGATTTTTCTCAAATAAATGACACCTATGAAGATCAACTAGAACACAAAACAGCTATTTACAACATGTGGTCAAGTCAAGTCACCTATAATGGCGAGACCGGAAATTATAGGTTAGAAGGGGCCAACCCAGATCAGCAATTTATTGAAAATGCATCTCTTGTACATGGACGTTTTTTAAGTCAAGATGACATGCAGGAAACTCGTAAAGTTGCTGTTATTGGTAATATCATAAAAGAAGATTTGTTTAAAGAAAAAAATCCTGTTGGAGAAATCATCTCTATATTCGGGGTAAACTTTAAAGTAATAGGAGTGTATACAGATCCTGGAGGAGAGAGAGAGGAGGGACGTGTATTTGTACCCCTTCCAACTGCACAAATTGCATTTAATGGAGGTGACAGAGTGAGATCCCTAGCTTATACTGTAAAGATGAACGATGCTTTTGATCAGGCTGTTGCTCTTAGTACATCGCTTTCAGAAAACATCAAGCGAGACCTTCAATCAAAATACATTATTGCTCCTGATGATAGAAGCGCTGTAAGGGTGGACAATACTCTAGAAGAGGCAAAGAAAATTTACAGTCTTATTGATATCATTCGCAATGTATTTTGGTTCATAGGCATAGGGACCATTATTGCAGGTGTAGTAGGAGTTAGTAATATCATGCTTATAATCGTGAAGGAGCGCACCAAAGAAATAGGAATACGCAAAGCTATCGGGGCATTACCAAGATCTATTATTGGTTTGATTCTGCAAGAGTCCATTTTTATAACATCTATTGCTGGATTTATAGGTCTTTTTTTAGGAGTTGGTTTGTTACAAGTTATAAGCCCTATGATTGATAATGATTTTATTAAATCTCCACAGGTAGATTTTAATACAGCTCTAACAACAGTGCTTATTTTAATTTTTTCTGGTGCCCTTGCTGGTTATTTTCCCGCAAGAAGAGCTGCCAATATCAAACCCATAGAGGCCCTGAGAGATGAGTGATTTTTTTAATTTAGAGTACATAAAAAAATATCATGTTTAACAAAGATCGCTGGAATGAAATACTAGAGGCACTTAACGCCAATAGATTTAGAACAATGCTCACCGCCTTTGGTGTGTTTTGGGGTATTTTTATTTTGGTTTTGTTGCTTGCTCTTGTAACAGGGCTTAGAAATGGGGTGAGCAAAGATTTTGGAAACTTTGCTACCAATTCTATGTTTGTTTGGGGGCAGGGAACTTCAAAACCATATAAAGGTTTACCCAAAGGCAGGCGTGTCCAGTTTAAAATGATTGATGGGGAGATTTTAAAAGAGAAAATTCCTGAATTAAAAGTTGTTTCACCAAGAAATCAATTAGGCGGCTATCAAGGCACCAATAATGTGACTAGAAAAGAGAAAACAGGCGCTTTTAAAGTATGTGGAGATTATCCAGAGTTCATACTCCAGCAACCTATGGATATTCTTTCAGGTCGTTTCATTAGTTATTCAGATATCAATGACAAACGTAAAGCAGTGGTTATAGGTAAAGGTGTTGTTGAGAGTTTGTTTGAATTTGGGGAAGAACCTGTTGGTGATTATATTAAAATTAATGGTGTAAACTTTCTTGTTGTAGGAACCTTCAAATCCCCAAGTTCCGCAGGAGATAACGAAGAGCTTGCCAACACGGTATATGTACCTTTTACCACATTTAATCAGGTTTTCAATAATGCTGATAACGTAAGGTACTTTGCCATAACGGCCCAAGATAATGTAAGTATTACTACCTTAAAGCCAAGAGTATTAGAGATTATGCGACAACAACGCACCATCCACCCCAATGACAAAAGAGCTATTGGCAACCGTGACCTGGCCGAGTCTTTTGAAAAAATCACAGGCTTGTTTGATATTCTAAAATTTGTAGGATTTTTTGTGGGCGCTTTGGTATTGATGTCTGGGGTGATCGGTATAAGTAATATTATGCTGATAGTTGTAAAAGAACGTACTAAAGAAATTGGAGTGCGTCGTGCTTTGGGAGCTACTCCCTGGAACATCAGAGCTCAGGTATTACAAGAATCATTAGTATTAACCATACTCTCAGGAATGGTAGGAGTTGCTTTTTCTGCAGGGGGTATTTGGATAATGAATTATATTTTATCTCTCAGTGGACCCGTAGAAAATTTTGCCAATCCATCTGTTAATATTCAGGTAATAGCATTGGCCTTATTAATCTTAATCATTTCGGGGCTTTTGGCAGGTTTAATTCCTGCAACAAGGGCTACGCAAATGAAACCCGTTGATGCTCTCAGAGTAGATTAAAACAATAGTGACATTAATATATGTTACAAATTATATAAAAACGTTTAACTAAAAACAACCCTATTTCAGGGCTACATTAATGAAAAGAACAGGAACAATCATCACATTACTGGTAATTATAATTGCATTTTCTGCAGGTATTTGGTATATCTATTCAAAGGATAAGACAAATCCTGTGGTGTTTCAAACAGAAACGGCAAGCATAAAGACCATCGTCAAAAAGACCGTAGCAACAGGTAATATTGTACCTAAAGAAGAGGTGTTGATCAAGCCAAATATCTCTGGTATTATCCATGAGATATTTGTTCTAGCAGGAGATGTGGTATCAAGTGGCGACTTAATTGCTAAGGTAAAAGTAGTGCCTAACATTAATTCTCTAAATAGTGCTAAAAACAATATAAACAGTGCAGAGACTCAAGTTGAGACAGCACGATTAGCCTTAGAGAGTCAAAAAAACATCTATATGCGTCAAAAAGAACTGTTTGATAAACAGGTAGTTTCTGCCAATGAGTATGATCAAGCGCTTTTAAATTACAACCAAGCTCAACAAAGGTACAATCAAGAAAATGTATTGCTCACCGCCGCTAGGCAAACATTTGATATTGTAAAGACAGGAACATCTTCGGGATTAGGTGCTGCTGCTAACACAGAAATAAGAGCTACAGTTTCTGGTATGATTTTAGATATTCCGGTAAAGGTTGGAAATCAAGTCATAGAATCAAACAATTTCAATGACGGAACCACCATTGCTACTATTGCAGATGTCGAGAAAATGATTTTTGAAGGGAAAGTAGATGAGAGTGAGGTTGGAAAAATAAAAGAGAATCTACCTTTAGAGATCACTGTGGGAGCTATCGAAAACAAAAAATTTAACGCTGTTTTAGATTTTATTGCCCCTAAGGGAGTGAGTGAAAATGGAGCCATACAATTTGAAATAAAAGGAACTCTAAATAATCAAAACGCCACCTTCATAAGAGCAGGGCTTAGTGCTAACGCTTCAATTATTCTGGCTAGAGCAGAAAATGTTTTAAGTATCAAAGAAGCCCTTGTGCAATATGATCCAAAAACAAAAAAGCCGTTTGTAGAAATAGCCACAGGTTCTCAAGAATTTCAGCGCAGAGAAATTGAGTTGGGCGTTAGTGATGGGCTTTACGTTGAGGTGCTCGGTGGAATAACACAACAAGACAATATTAAGGTCTGGAACCAATTAAAACCTGCGGGAGTAGGGAAATCTTGGTAGAAATTAATGTATTATTTTAACAAATAGTGTAACAATTTAACAAAGCTAAAGACTTACACAACAACTATAAGTAACGTATGAAAAAGTTAGGAATTTTATTTTTTGTCTTTGCCCTATCAACCATGTCTCATGCTCAGGTAAAGAAATGGACACTCACACAATGTGTGCAATATGCTTTGGATAACAATATATCAATTAAGCAAAGTGAGTTAGATCTGGCAGCTACAGACATTGAAAAAATGTCTGCAACTGGCGCTTTTTTTCCTTCATTAAATTTAAACACCAATGCTTCAGAGAATACAGGTTTAAGTTTTAACCCCCTGACCAACAACGCACAAACCACAACATTCTTATCTATAAATGGATCTGTGAATGTTGGATATACACTTTTTGATGGTTTAAGAAATTTTAGAAGAGTACAACGCGCTGAGTTGTCTAGGCTATCTAGCCAGTATAGGTTGTCGAAAATGAAAGATGATATTTCTTTGTTTGTTGCAAACGGTTACCTGCAAGTGTTATTAAATAAAGCAAACACTGCAGCAGTGATTGCTCAAAATAAAGTTACAAAACAGCAAATAGAACGCACCAGAGAACTTGTTGACGCTGGTGTTTTGCCCAGGGGAGACCTATTGGAGATCGATGCAACTGATGCATCTGAGCAACAACGTATTGCTGTGGCAGAAAATTCTGTAAGAATTTCTTTAATTAGTTTAGCACAGTTGTTATTAATCAAAGATTACGAAAATTTTGATATTGTTGATGAAGACTATCAAGTGGTTAATAATACCATCGGTTTAAAAACCGTAGAGCAACTTATAGAAGGCGCCAAGCAAACCCGTTCAGAGGTTAAAATTGCAGAGCAAAATGTAATCCTTTCAGAAAAAGATTTACAAATTGCCAAAGGAGCTAGATTGCCAACTTTAAGTGCTTTTTTTGGATACAATTCCAGATATACCGATGCAACATCCTTTACTCAAGATATTGACCCTGACAACCCGTTTATCACACAAGAGATAGGTGTTGTTGAACAAACAGGACAATCGGTAATTGGCCAATTTCCAAACACTATTAGTAGAGAAGTTCAGGCAGATGATTTTGTAGATCAAGTCTATCAAAATGATGGTATAAGTTATGGTTTGCAGTTAAGTATTCCTGTATTTAACGCCTTTTCTGTGAAGGCAAATGTAAAGCGTAGTGAAATTTCTCTTCAGCGAAGTAAACTTCAATTACAACAAGCCGCTCAAGATCTAGAGTCTAATGTGTATCAAGCATATGTTGACGCTGAGGGTTCCAGAAAGGCCTACCAAGCAGCTCAAAAATCGTTAGCATCACAAGAATTAGCATATCAATATGCAAAAGACAGATATGATGCAGGTGCTACAAATGCTTTTGATTTTAGCCAATCCAAACTCCGTTATGATAATGCACAGGTAGAGTTAAATAGAAGTAAATACGATTATATTTTTAAAATCAAGGTGTTGGAGTTATATTTCGGTGTTCCAGCAACCGAGTTAAAATTTTAATATGAAGAAAAAAACACTTTTTTGGATCTTAGGGATTGTTGTGGTGGCTTTAGTTGTTCTCATTGGCGGTAAAAAAGCAGGAATGTTTGGTGAAACCAATAGAGGGAAAGAGGTTGAAATAGCAAAAATCACTCCCATAGACATTATAGAAACTGTAGCCGCTACAGGAAAAATCCAACCAGAGGTAGAAGTAGCCCTCTCCTCTGAAGTTTCTGGAGAAATTATTTCACTTCCAATAAAAGAAGGACAGGAAATTAAAAAAGGGGAGTTACTGGTAAAAATCAATCCAGACTTAATTCAAGCAGCGGTAAGCCAAAGCCAAGCAGGGCTTCAAAACATAAAAGCACAGCTAGCCCAAGCAAAGGCTACAGCTAGAAATGCCAAAGCAAACTACCAAAGAAACAAAACGCTGTATGATAAAGGGGTTATTTCAAAATTAGATTGGGACAGATCTATTGCAGAGTATGAAGGTGCACAGGCTAGTGTAGAATCTGCTTTTTACAATGTAAAAAGTGCAGCGGCAAGTTTAAAGCAATCTAAGGATAATTTGGCTAGAACCTCTATCTATGCCCCAATGTCTGGAACCATTTCTAGACTGGCTGTAGAATTGGGAGAGCGTGTGGTAGGGACTGCCCAAATGGCTGGAACAGAAATTGTACGCGTTGCAGATTTAACAAATATGGAGGTTGAGGTAGATGTTAATGAGAATGACATTGTAAAAGTAAATGTTGGAGATCAAACCATTGTTGAGGTAGATGCTTATTTAAAAAGAGAATTTAGAGGTGAGGTTACTGAAATTGCAAATTCAGCCCTTACGGCTTTGTCTGCAGACCAGGTAACAAATTTCAAGGTGAAGGTTCGTATTTTACCATCATCTTATACAGATTTAACTCAAGGCAAGCCAGAGAGTTATTCTCCATTTCGTCCAGGAATGACCGCAACGGTAGATATTATTACCAATAAGAAAAATAATACTATTGGTATACCAATTAGTGCCGTGGTTATCAAAACAGACACAACATGTACCAAAGAAAAGATAGATACAAACAAGATCAGCTCCGAAAAACAAGAAAAACACGAAGTGGTTTTTGTGAAAAATGGAAATAAAGCAGCCCTTAGAGTTATCAAAACAGGTATTCAGGATGATAGTAATATTGAGGTTCTCACTGGACTTATGGAGGGGGATGAAGTAATCACGGGGCCCTATAATACGGTTACCAAGTCATTGAAGTGTGATGATTTAATTAATCTCAAACAGCAGCCCCAGGACTGATGGCTACCATTCTCTGCCTAGAAACAGCTACCAAAAACTGCTCTGTTGCCCTTAGTGTAAATGGAAATGTTGTTGCTATACAGGAAGATAATCCTAAAAATCAGCCTGAAAAGCGATTCTCTCATGCAGAAAAATTACAAGGTTACATCTCTCAGGTTTTAGCGGAGGCCAATCTCTCTGCTAAAGATCTGGATGCCGTTGCCGTAAGCAAGGGACCAGGTTCTTACACG
>CATEMS010000150.1 GCA_949507465.1 Flavobacteriaceae bacterium | reverse complement strand
GTATAAATAACCTCCTCTATCAAAAGAAATGGGGTCAACACCTGCCTTTACAGCTTGCTCTGCGATTGCTTTACCTACCAACTTTGCTGCTTCAACTTTATTTGCCTTAGAAGCATCTACATCTTTGTCTCTTGATGATGCCGAGGTGATTGTTTTACCATTCTCATCATCGATCAATTGAGCATAAATTTCTTTATTGCTTCGGAAAACTGCCAAGCGCGGACGTTGAACAGTTCCTGTTACAGTTTTACGTATTCTAAAACGTAAACGCTGTCTTCTGTCTTGTTTTGATAATTTCATAACGTTCTTATTGCTTATGCAGATTTACCTGCTTTTCTTCTTATTTGTTCTCCAACAAATCTCACTCCTTTTCCTTTGTATGGCTCTGGCTTACGGAATCCTCGGATTTTCGCAGCAACCTGACCTACTAATTGTTTGTCATGAGATACTAATTTAACAATTGGATTTTTCCCTTTTTCTGAAACTGTCTCAACCTTTACCTCTGGAGCAATGTTCAATACAATGTTATGAGAAAATCCTAAAGCCAAGTCTAATTTCTGTCCTTGGTTGCTGGCTCTGTAACCAACACCAACCAATTCTAATTCTTTAGACCAGCCTTTTGATACACCTTCAATCATATTAAAGATCAAAGCTCTATACAAACCATGCTTTGCTCTGTGATCTTTATGATCTGTAGAACGTGTGACCAGAACTTGATCGCCCTCTACATTGATTGTAACATCAGAGTACTCTTGCGACAACTCTCCTAATTTTCCTTTAACAGTCACTATGTTTTCTGTAACATCAACTGTAACACCTGCTGGAATTGCTACCGGGTTTTTACCTATTCTTGACATTTTTTTTGTCTTTAATGATTAATATACGTAACACAATACTTCGCCACCTACATTTTGAGCTTTAGCTTGTTTACCTGTCATTACTCCCGCAGAAGTAGAGACAATGGCAATTCCCAAGCCATTCAAAATACGTGGCATCTCTTTAGAGTTTGCGTACTTACGTAAACCTGGTTTACTAATTCTTTGAATCTTTTTGATTACTGGATCTTTTGTGAGCTTGTCATACTTTAAAGCGATTTTAATAGTTCCCTGAGGCCCTTTATCGTCTTCAAATTTATAGCTCAACACAAATCCTTGGTCAAAAAGAATTTTTGTAATTTCTTTTTTTAGATTAGACGCCGGTATTTCTACAACACGGTGACCTGCATTTACTGCATTTCTAACTCTAGTTAGGTAATCTGCGATTACATCTGTACTCATTTATATTAAGTTGCGGTAATGGTTTTCTGAAATACTATTATCTCAAAACCTTTCACCAATTTATAATCCTGTTTTGTGAACTAAAACTTGGTTTACCAAGATGCTTTTCTTACACCTGGTATCAGTCCCTTATCGGCCAGCTCACGGAATGTTACACGTGATAGTCCAAATGTTCTCATATATCCTTTTGGTCTTCCTGTAAGTTTACATCTGTTGTGCATACGTATGGGAGAAGCGTTTTTTGGTAATTTTTGTAATGCTTCATAATCTCCAGCTTCTTTCAAAGCTTTACGTTTTTCAGCATATTTAGCAACCGTTTTCGCTCTTTTAACCTCACGGGCTTTCATTGATTCTTTAGCCATCTTAGTTCTTTTTAAAAGGTAAACCTAGTTCTGTTAATAATGATTTTGCTTCTTTATCTGTACCAGCGGTGGTCACAAAAGTGATATTTAAACCTTCAATCTTTTTCACCTTATCGATATCGATCTCTGGAAATATGATTTGTTCGGTTACACCCAATGAGTAGTTTCCTCTTCCATCAAAACCAGTGGCTTTGATACCATTGAAATCACGCACCCTTGGTAGGGATGAAGTTACTAATCTGTCCAAAAACTCGAACATACGCTCACCTCTTAGGGTAACCATAGCACCAATTGGCATGCCTTTTCTGAGTTTAAATGTTGCAACATCCTTTTTAGAGATGGTAGCAACAGCTCTTTGGCCAGTGATGTTTGTCAACTCCTCTACAGAATAGTCAATCAGTTTTTTATCAGCTACAGCAGCTCCAACACCACGAGAGACAACTATACGCTCTAGTTTTGGTACCTGCATTACATTTGTGTAACCAAATTCTTCCTTAAGAGCACCAATTATTCTGCTCTTATATTCTTCTTTAAGTCTTGGTATATATCCCATAACTATAATACTTGATTCGATTTTTTAGAAAATCGTACTTTGTTACCATTTTCCATTTTATATCCTACACGTGTACCTGTTCCTGTTTTAGGATCAACAAGTGAAAGATT
>CATEMS010000149.1 GCA_949507465.1 Flavobacteriaceae bacterium | reverse complement strand
TGCCCGCGCCTAGATCCAAGAGCTTGGATAAGTTTAAACCCAACTCCACAACCACAAAGCTCTTTGTAAGGGTAGGAGCAGTCTTCTCTTTTGGGATCTAAAACTGCAACTGCTTTAGGAAGATTTTCTCCTGGACGGTGATGATCACAAATAATAAAATCAATGCCTTTTTTTGAAGCATAGGCTACCTTTTCGATGGCTTTAATTCCGCAATCCAAAGCAATAATTAAAGTAATGTCATTGTCTTGAGCATAATCTATCCCCTTGTAGGATACTCCATATCCCTCCGTGTAGCGGTCTGGAATATAGGTGGCTACATTTGGGTAGTAGGATTTTAAATAACTGCTCAGCAGCGCAACACTTGTGGTGCCGTCTACATCATAATCTCCATAGATTAAAATAGCTTCCTGAGCGGCTATGGCTCTTTGAATTCGCTCCACTGCAAGGTCCATGTCTTGCATTAAAAAAGGATCGTGCAACTCCTCTAAACTAGGTCTAAAAAAACGTTTGGCTTGATCATAAGTAGTGATGCCTCTTTGCACCAAAAGAGAGCTCAAAAGAGGTTCAATCCCGAGGGCTTTTGAAAGATGAGTTACTGTCTCTAAATTTGGTTTTGGGAGTAGGTTCCATCGCATAGGTTTGAAAATTACGAAAATAAAAATGTATACTCCCTGCCTCGTTGAGTTTTTAACTTCAAATTCAAGAATTCTAAGTTATTTTTTAATGGATAGAACTTTCTGGTTTCTCAGCCTTGGAGGTATAAAAATCTTGGTAATGATTTTTTAAGGCTTTGGTTATGTATATTTTTACGATAAATAATAATCTTAAAAACACGCCATGGCATTAGTAACTCCTTTATCCCCAGACCACGATGAAACCACGAAAGAACTTGCAGCTTTTTTTAATGAAACACTTGGGTTTTGCCCAAATAGTATCCTTACCATGCAAAGAAGACCTGCCATTAGTAGAGCCTTTATAAACCTCAACAAAGCAGTAATGGCAAATGATGGCCGCGTTAGCTCGTCTTTAAAACGCATGATTGCTTGGGTAAGTAGTAATGCAACAGGATGTAGGTATTGTCAAGCCCACGCCATAAGAGCCGCTGAGCGCTATGGAGCAGAAAAAGAACAACTAGAAAATATTTGGGACTATAGAACACACAAGGCTTTTAGCCAGGCCGAGCGAGCTGCGCTTGATTTTTCATTGCAAGCATCACAGGTTCCCAATCAAGTGGATGTCAAAATTAAAGAGCGGCTATACACCTACTGGGATGAGGGAGAGATTGTAGAAATGTTAGGAGTTATTTCTTTGTTTGGCTATCTAAATCGTTGGAATGACTCCATGGGAACATCTATTGAGAATGGAGCTGTAGAAAGCGGTAACCAGTATCTGGGCAAACATGGTTGGGAAAAAGGAAAGCATATTTTAAGTAAAGGCAGTCTTACTTTTTTGCGCCAACAATGAGCACAATTTCTCCTTTTGGAGGTTTTGCTTGAAAATGAGCTAAGACCTCCCCGGCTGAACCTCTTATTGTTTGTTCATGAAGCTTGGTGATTTCTCTTGATACAGACACAGGACGATCTTCTCCAAAATATTCGACAATTTGTGCCAAGGTTTTTAACAACTTGTGTGGTGATTCGTAAAAGATAATGGTACGGGTTTCTTGAGCCAGTAGTTTTAATCTGGTTTGACGGCCTTTTTTAGGGGGCAAAAACCCTTCAAAAACAAATTTTTCATTAGGTAGGCCAGAGTTTACAAGAGCTGGAACAAAGGCAGTGGCCCCTGGTAGGCAATCTACCTCAACACCTGCCTCCACACAGGCGCGTGTTAACAAAAATCCTGGGTCACTAATGGCTGGAGTTCCAGCATCACAAATCAGGGCAACACTTTGCCCGCCTTTGATCCGCGCAACAACGCTTTGAGTTGTTTTGTGCTCATTGTGCATGTGATGGGAGTGCATCTGAGTGGTAATTTCAAAATGTTTCAATAACTTGCCGCTGGTTCTTGTATCTTCGGCAAGTATGAAGTCTACCGCTTTCAATACTTCTAGGGCACGAAAAGTAATGTCTTTCAAATTACCAATAGGCGTAGGTACAATATAAAGTTTTGACATGGCTACAATATACAAGGTGTGATTAAATCTCTGGAGGCAATATAAGAATTCCTAAAATCAATACGGTTTTTATAGCCTACCGTTTTTTAGGAAATGTATTTTTAAAATTCAGAGATAAATTTATGATTTAAATTATATGCTCTGTCTTTGTTTTTATAAATTTACCCAACTAATATGTAAAATGAACCCTTTTTGGTTTTCATGTAATACCCAACTATGTTTTTAGAAAATACCGTAAATCAAGAAGAGCAATTTGGCTGGATAGAAGTCATTTGTGGCTCCATGTTTTCTGGTAAGACCGAGGAGTTGATAAGACGGTTGAAACGGGCACAATTTGCACAGCAAAAAATAGAGATTTTTAAGCCTGCCTTAGATACGCGTTATGATGAGCAGCAGGTGGTGTCTCATGATAAAAACCACATTCGGTCAACAGCCGTTCCTGCAGCGGCCAATATTCCTATCTTGGCTGATGGTTGTGATGTTGTAGGTATTGATGAAGCTCAGTTTTTTGACAAAGAAATTGTAAAGGTGTGTAACGACCTTGCCAATAGTGGTGTCAGGGTTATTGTAGCAGGACTGGATATGGATTTTAAAGGAAATCCGTTTGGACCTATGCCTGCCCTTATGGCCACAGCAGAGTATGTGACCAAGGTGCATGCTGTTTGCCCTCGCACGGGTAATTTGGCCAATTATAGTTTTAGAAAATCACAAAATGATGCCTTGGTTGTTCTTGGAGAAACAGAAGAGTATGAGCCCCTTAGCCGTGCTGCTTTTTACAAGGCTCGATTAAAGGAAAAACTCCGGACACTTGATGTAAATGAGCCGAAAGAAATGACTCCCAAAAACAAATAAGCGCAGCAATAAAAATGCCAAAAGCAACACAAACTATTTTAGAGATTGACCTTACTGCTTTGGGTCATAACTACCGGTATATAAAGTCACAGCTCAAACAAGGCAGCCAAATTATGGCTGTTGTAAAAGCCTTTGGGTATGGATCACAAGACGTTGTCGTTGCCAAAGAGCTGGAAACACTTGGGGTTGCTTACTTTGCAGTTGCCTATGCTCAAGAAGGAGTGCGCCTGCGAGAGGCAGGAATACAAACACCCATTTTAGTATTACATCCACAGGCGGTTAATTTTAACGTTATACTTGATAGCTGTCTTGAACCCTGTATGTATAGTTTTAAAATACTTGAGGCCTTTATTGCCTTTGCTGAGAAGAAAAAACAAAAGCACTACCCTGTTCACCTTAAGTTTAATACAGGCCTAAACAGGCTTGGCTTTGCAAAGGGTGATCTAGAAAATATATTAAATGCTTTTGCTAATTCTACAGCAGTAAAAGTTTGCTCTATTTTTTCACACCTTGCAGCTAGCGAGGATCTAGAACAACAACAATTTTCTTTAGCCCAATTAGAGGCATTTGCTGAGATTTCTCAACACATAAAACAAGCCTTAAACTACAGTCCTTTTTTACACACCTTAAACACCTCTGGAATTCTAAACTACCCGCAGGCTCACTATGATATGGTTAGGTGTGGTATAGGGCTTTATGGCTATGGTAATGATGTGCAACAATCTGCAAAACTAAAGCCTGTAGCTACATTAAAAACTGTAATTTCTCAAATTCATACACTTGAAAAAGGAGACACCCTTGGGTACAACAGGGCTTTTACGGCGCATAAAAAAATCAAAACCGCCACCCTTCCTCTAGGTCATGCAGATGGTGTTTCAAGAGCTTATGGAAATGGAGTAGGATGGGTCTTTATCAATGGCAAAAAAGCGCCTATCTGCGGTAATGTATGCATGGATATGAT